>NZ_JABBWW010000015.1:0-187706 GCF_014161385.1 Microbispora sp. H10670
CGCCTGGATCCGCGTGATCTACCGATGCTGGCGCGACGGCACACCGTACGACCCACGCAGACACGGCGCCGCTGCCGCCCTCATCGACCAGATCGCGGCCTGAGGTTGACACAGGGGGTGTCATCGGTTCACCAGCTCGTAGACCGACTCCAGGCTCGCGGCCTCGAGGAAGTCGGGCAGCGACAGCGGCCGGCGCACCCGCTTCTCCAGCAGGACGAGCATCGTCAGCAGGTGCAGCGAGTCCCATCCGGGCACCTCGTCGAGGGCGCGGGCGAGGTCGTCGCCACCGACGGCCAGGCCGATCTCGTCCTGGAGCAGGTCCACGAACTCCTCCCTGCTGATCGCGGCCATCAGGCACGCTCCAGGGCCAGGCCCGACTTGATCCACTTGCTCGACTCGATCGCCACCGCGATCGCCCGCGACGGCCGCGTCATCCGCGGCAGCAGGCGGTCGAGCTGGAAGAAGACCAGGGCGTTGCCGTTGTTGCCGGTCTCCGCGACGCAGGAGACCTCCTCGGCCGCGGGGAAGGCGAGCCGCGCGGTGATCTTCCCGGTCATCGCGACGGACAGCTGCGGGGGCAACAGGTAGTCGACCTCCGCGCGGTCCCAGCCGAGGTCGTCCAGCAACTCGTCGGCCGTCTCCTCGGCGAGGACGGGAACGAACTCCTCGATGGCCTTGTAGTCCTCGCTGGCCGGGGCCTCGGACGTGTCACGGTCGGCCAGGCCGTACCAGCGCAGGATCTGGCCGGGCGCGCGGTCGAGGCCGGACAGCCGGGTGAGCACCGACCGGAGCACCGGCGCCTCCGGAGGGCCCGCGGTGCTCAGCACGGCGGCCCCGGCCCCGTCGCCGAACAGCACGTAGTTGACCAGCTCGTCGGGCGGCAGTGCCGTCAGGTCGGCCTTGACGTCGTAGTGCTTGGCGATGACGTCGCCGCCGACGACGAGCGCGGTGCGGTAGCGGCCGGTGGCCAGCAGCGAGGCCGCGACGTCGAACGTCTGCACGGCGCCGGAACAGCCCGACTGGAGCTGGAACGCCGGCACGCCGTCGATGCGGAGCCGCTCGGCGACGACGTTCACCGTCGCCGGCATCAGCGTGTCGGGAGTGGCGGTGCCCAGCACCACCACGTCGATCTCCTCCGCGGAGATTCCGGCCCGGGTGAGGGCCTGGACGGCGGCGCGCTCGCCGAGGTCGGCCAGGCTGTCCCGCCGTTCGCCGGTGGACAGGTCGACCGCGAGATGACGCGTCCGTGTGCCGATGAACGTGTCGACCCACTGCCGCCACACCTGGTCCATGCCGAACGCCCCGGCCAGGGCGGCGGTGTCGATGGGAGGTCCCGGCAACGCCGTTCCCACCGACAGAAGTCGTACCGGTGTCTCCGCCATACGCTCCTCCAACGAGCCGCGTCCGCGTCACCGCGCCCTGCGCGCAGCGGATCGGGACGCGAGCCCCGGCACTGCTGATGACGGTTCAGACGCTAAGAGCAACCCCTAAAGCAGCCCTAAGCCCCCGATAACGGGCAGGAACGCCGACAAGATCGCCAAGGGAGGAAGGCCGCACATCCCGTTGGGCGGGATTGCCGATAACTGAAGCGCCCTAGGGAATCTTCCGCTACGACTAGACGCTAGAGTTAACATGTGACAACTTTTGCTACAGAGCTTCATCTCCCACGGGTCGCCGCGGGAGAGGTACGAGCATTGGAGGGGCTCGATGACGGTTTCGCTCCGGCGTCAGCGCGTGCGCGACGCCACGTTGCGTGAGCTGATCTCCGTGAGCCGCGGCATCCTGACGGACCAGGGAGCCGAGGCGCTGACGATCCGGGCGGTCGCCCGCGAGATGGGCATGACCCCTCCCGGGGTCTATCGCTACTTCGACAGCCACCGCACCCTGCTGGACGCGGTCGTCGTGGCCGTTCTGGAAGAGCTGACCGAGCACATCGTCAGCGCCGTCGACAACGTCGACGCGGCCGACACGGCGGGCCGGCTCATCGCCGCCAGCAGGGCGCTGCGGAACTGGGCCGTCGGACACGGCGCGGAGTTCCACCTCTCCTGGTTCGTGTCCTCGCCGGACGAGGGCGCGTCGGTCGGCCGGGCACGACGTCAGGTGGGCAGGCTCTTCGCGGACGTCTTCTCCGGCGTCTGGCGTGACTACGGGCCCGCATCCCTGCCGCCCGAACAGCTCTCCCCGGCGACCGAGAGGCCGGCCCGGCGGCTCCTCGAACAACTGGAGACGGAACTCCCCTCCCCCTCGGCCGCGGTCGCGTTCACCCGGTGCTGGCTGCGGCTGTACGGCATGGTCAGCGTCGAGTCGCTCGGCCTGACCCGGGCCATCGGCGACGACGCGGGCGAGCTGTTCGAGGCGGAACTCGCCGATCTCGCGCGGACGCTCGGTCTCCCCGCGACCGCGCTGGGCGCCGGCCGGTGACCGGTCTCCGCGGCACTTCCTCCCCTCGGGCCGTACGCGGCCCCGACCCTCGACCGGCAACCTCTGCCACAGGAGAGCCATGACCCCCCTGCAGCTCAGCCAGGAGACCCGGTGGATCGCGGGCGTCGTCCTGCTGACCATCGTGACCATCGAGTTCGGCGGATGGTTCCTCTCCAAAATCGTCCGCGGCCAGGTGTCGATGACCCCCTTCCAACAGGCATTCGCCCGTGCCGGGCACGCGCACGCGGGGGTGCTGGTGACCCTCGGGCTCGTGTGCCTGCTCTTCGTCGACGCCACCGGCCTGAGCGGTGTCCCGGTGTGGATCGCCCGCCTCGGCGTACCGGCCGCCGCCGTGCTGATGTCCGCCGGTTTCTTCCTGTCCTCGCTGGGACAGGGAACCACCCGCCCGAACCGGTTGATCGCCCTGCTCTGGATCGGCGCGCTGTGCCTGGCCGCCGGGGTGCTCTCCCTCGGAATCGGCCTGCTGACGAGCTGAGCGTCTTCGCCACTCACGGGAGCAGCAGGCCCCAGTAGAGGGCCCACGGGAGGAAGGCGACGCCGCCGGCGAGCAGGAGGCCGAGGCGGACCCGCTCACTCCTCGTCCCGGCCTTCCGCCACACCCGGACCGTCCGTACGGCGGCGACCACCGTGGTCAGCGCCAGGGCCTGCAGGGCCAGCCAGACGATCGGGCGGCCGAGCAGCACGGGTCCCGGCGCGGCCAGCTTGCCCCCGGTCATGAGCAGGTAGAACAGGAAGGCGAACGACCCGAGCAAGGCGATCAGCCCGGCCGCGCTGAGCACGCGCGGCGCGGCCGGCAGGGCCGTACGGGACCGCCCGCGCAGCCGGCGGACGAGGGCGGTCAACGGGTAGGCGGCGAAGAGGGCGATCAGCAGCAGCGTCACGGCCGCCTGCACCGGGGCCGACTCCCACGGCGCCGGACGGTCCACCGGCACGGTCGGCGTCGCCTGCTCGGGTGCGGGGCCCGAGATGCTCGCCAGCGGCGGCCGTCCCGAGACGGCCTCGCGGACCCAGGAGCCGACCAGGTCGGCGTACCCGGGAGCGAGGGCGGGCAGCCGGGTGACGCCGCCGTCGGGCGTGAGGTGGGCGGCGTGGTCGGCCCCGGGGAAGAAGCGGAACGTGTAGTGCCGGTTGCCGCCCTTCTCCAGCGCCCGCGCGAAGATCGGCGGGGTCTCCTTCGGCGGGGTCAGCAGGTCATGGACTCCCCAGATCGCGAGCACCGGCTGCCGCACCGCGGCGAGGGCCGGCTCGGGGTCGTACCAGGGCTCGGGGAACATGCCGCCGTCGGCGATGGTCCGGTAGAGGTTCGGCTCGGCCCGGTCCACCAGCGACCCCGCCACCCCCGCCTTGCGCAGGCCCGCGGCGACGGCCCAGGTCTGCTGCCGCAGCGGCGTGAGCGCGTTGGCGCCGACGACCACGACGAACGCGACGTCCCGCGAGCGGGAGGCAGCCAGGGGCGCGACCCAGCCGCCCTCGCTGAGCCCCCAGACGCCCACCTTCGCCGGGTCCACGCCCGGCTGCGACCGCAGCGTGGCCACCGCGCCCAGCGCGTCGTCCGCGAGCGCCGAGTAGGACCGGCGGAAGAGCGAGTAGCCCTCCGACCTCTTGTCGTAGACCAGCACGGACATGCCCCTGCGGGCGAACTCCACGGCCTCGCCCATGAGCTTGGCGCGTGGCGTGCCGGTGCCGGCCCCGTGGACGAGCACCACGCCGGGCCGCCCCGGCGACGCCTTCACGGGCGACAGCACGGTGCCGTGCAGGGTGAGGCCTCCGCCGCCCGCGAAACTCACCTCCCTTCCGGTCAGGTCGGCGGGAACGGCGACCGCCTCCCCGGCGGCGGAGGGCGTTAAGGCGGCGGCCATTGCGGGGGCCATTGCGGGGGCGGCCGTCAGGGTGAGAGCGAGGCCAAGGGCCAGGGCGATTCGACGCATGCTGCCGAAACTAGTCTGCAGAGAAGTCTCGGCAAAGACATCTCTGCAGATATCGTTCTGGAGGACTAGGGTGATCCTCATGAAGGACGAGGAGCCGTTCCTGCTCGACGACCCGGGCCGTCTCAAGGCTCTGGCCCACCCCATGCGGCGCCTCATCCTGCGCCACCTCAACATCCACGGGCCCGCGACCTCCACGACGATCGGCGAGCTGCTCGGCGCGAAGACCGGCACGACCAGCTACCACCTGCGCCAGCTGGAGAAGTACGGCTTCATCGAGGAGATCCCCGAGAGATCGGCCGGCCGGGAGCGGTGGTGGCGCAGGACCGAGACCCCACGCGACATGCGCGCCCCGGCCCCCGGACAGCTCGCGCCCGAGGACCGCCCGGTGCTGGAGGAGTTCCACCGCGTCGGCTTCGAGGAGGACCGGGCACTCATGGAGCGCTTCCCCGAGGCGTACCGGCGCGACCCCGACTGGGCCAAGGGTTCACGCGGTCTCGGCAGGATGACCAAGGAGGAGTTCGCCGAGTTCTTCGACGCCTACATCGCGCTGCTGCTCAAGTACAGCCACCGGGCACAGGACGCGCCGCCGGGAGCGCGGCCCATGTACGTCCGGATGTTCGCCTTCCCCGCCGACGAGTCCTGATTCGTGCTCGTGACAGCCTCGGCGCACGAGGCCGGCTACGGGAGCGGGCGGATGAGGCCGTCCTCCAGGTAAACGGTGTGCCCGGCGTCCGCCGCCGAGACCACCGCGTTCATCCTCCGCGCCAGGCCCGGCGGCAGGAGCGTGCCGAGGTCCGCCGGAGGAACGAACATGTATTCGTCGAGTTCCTCGGGCTGCAGGTGGAGCGCCGCGATCTGAGGATCGGTGAGCACGCCCGCGTCGAAGACGAACATCAGCCCGGCGTCCCACGGCGGTGCCGGTGGCACCCAGTCGACGCATGCGAGCCGGCCCACCGACGGCGCGATGCCCAACTCCTCCTGCAGTTCACGGAGCAGAGCACTGACGGGGGACTCCCCCGCCTCGACGATTCCGCCGGGGATGTCCCATTCGTCCTTGTAGACCGGGTGCACGACAAGCACCCGCCCCTCGTCGTCTCGGAGCAAAGCGCCTGCCGCGGCACGAAGGCGCGGTACGGAGGCGACGTAGGCCAGGTAGGACGCGGAGTCGCTCATGACGGCTCCGACACTACGAGCCGCGCACGTCCCGGCGCCGGTGTATCTCCAAACCTCACGCGGAGGCGGTTCACCCACCACCGGCCGGGATCCCACGGTGGACTCGGCTGTCGTGGCCCGGCATCACGCGACGCGGGTGGAGTCCATGATCCAGTTCGTCTCCCAGGTCTGGCCGCCGTCGTAGGAGAAGGCCTGCTCCCAGTGGCACGAGTCGGGGGTGATCCCCGACCAGGTGAACCGGACGCGGATCGGGCGGCCGTCGTCGGTGTCGTCGGCGTAGAAGGTGCCGACCCCGTCGACGAAGCGGCCGACGACCGGGACCGGATCCAGGCCGCGCCTGCTGTTGATCCAGTAGATGGACCACTCGTCCCGCTCGGCGTCGTACGTCCGGACCGTCGCGCCGTCGAAGTCCTTGGTGGGCAGCGTGAGCGTGTCGAAGCTGCCCGCGCCGTCGAAGAAGCCGTACGCGACGCAGCGGCCGGGAAACTCCTCCCACTCGTCGCTGCCGACCCCCCGCTTCAGCAGCCTCCGGTTGGCCACGTCCCAGGTGCCGACGAAGAAGTCGAAGTCGTTCACCGTCCCGCCCCTTCCGGCCGGGCGCCGGCCAGGTGGTCGCCGCGGTCCGGGGATCCGTCCCCCGACTCGGACGCCCGCCCGCGCTGGTCGTCGTGGTACCGGCCGTCGGCCGCGATCGGGCCGAGCCGCGTGATCTTGTGGATGAATGCCATGCCCGGGACCGTACGACCCCTCCACTGACACCTATTGTCAGTGGATGTGCGCGCGTCCCGGCTGTTGTCCATCCTTCTGCTGCTCCAGTCGCGGGGGCGCCTGACCGCCCGCCAGCTCGCCGAAGAGCTGGAGGTGAGCGTCCGCACGATCTACCGCGACGTCGAGTCGCTCCACACCGCCGGCATCCCGTTGTACGGCGAGGCCGGGCACGAGGGCGGATACCGGCTGATGGACGGCTTCCGCACCCGGCTCACCGGGTTGACCCCGAGGGAGGCGGAGGCGCTGTTCCTGGCCCCGCTGCCGGGACCGGCCGCCGAACTCGGGCTCGGCTCCCTCGCGGCGGCGGCCGAGCTCAAGATCGAGGCCGCGCTGCCCGCCGCCCTGCGGGACGGCGTCAGGCGAATCCGGGACCACTTCCTCCTCGACGCTCCCGGCTGGTACCACGACGGCGACCACGTGCCGCACCTGCCCGACGTCGCCGAGGCCGTGTGGAACGGCCGCGTCATCGAGGTGCTCTACCGGCGGTGGGCCGCCCCCACCGAGGTCGAACGCCGGCTGGAGCCGTACGGGCTGGTGCTCAAAGGCGGGAAGTGGTACCTCGTGGCCTTCTGTGACGGCGCCCTGCGGACCTACCGGGTCACCCAGATCCTGCGGCTGCGGGTCACGGACGACACGTTCGAGCGCCCCGAGGGCTTCGACCTGGCCGGGCACTGGCGCGAGCACCTGGCGGGCTTCCGGTCGCGGCTGTTCCAGGGGCACGCGGTGATCCGGCTCTCGCCGGACGGGTGTGAGCGGCTGCGGGAGACGATGAGCTCGGCCGTGGTGACCGCCGTGGACGACACGGCCGAGGGCCCGGACCCGGACGGCTGGATCAGGGCCACCGTGCCGATCGAATCGCTGACGCACGCCCACTCCGAGTTCCTCAGGCTCGGCGCCGAGGTGGAAATCCTGGAGCCCGCCGAACTCCGGCGCAAGCTGGCGGACACCGCCGCGGCCCTGGCCGTCCTCTACCGGTGAAGCGTGGCCGAGCAGGCGGATGGCAGGATGCTTGCGGTAGGGGTCACGACGGTCACGGCGCGACGGGACGCGCCGCACCGTGGAAGAGCCGAAGGAGGCAGATGAGCCGGAAGAACCATCGCGTCGCCGTGCTCGTGCTGGAGGGCGCGAAGCCGCTCGACGTCGGCATCCCCGCGCAGGTGTTCTCCAGCCGGCCGAGCATGCCGTACGAGGTGCGGGTGTGCGGCGCCGCGCCCGGACTGGTGACCGGCGGCGACGGCCTCTCCTATCACGTGGCCGAGGGCCTCGACGCCTTCGAGCACGCCGACACCGTCTTCATCCCCGGCTATCGGGAGCCGGCGACAACGGAGCCGCCGACCGCTGTCCTCGGCGCGCTCATGGCCGCCCACGAGCGCGGAACCCGGCTCGCCGCCATCTCGACAGGGGCGTTCGCGCTGGCGGCGGCGGGCCTGCTCGACGGCAAGCGGGCGACGACCCACTGGCACTACACGAAGGCCCTCGCCGGCAAGCATCCGCTCGTACGGGTGGACGAGAACGTGCTGTTCGTGGACGAAGGCGACGTGCTGACGTCGGCGGGCGCGGCGTCCGGCATCGACCTGTGCCTGCACCTGGTGCGGCGCGACCACGGCGTCGGGCTGTCCAACCACGTGGCGAGACGGCTGGTGGCGGCGCCCTATCGCAGCGGCGGTCAGGCGCAGTACGTTCCCCGCAGCGTGCCCGAGCCGCTCGGCGACCTGTTCGCGAACACGCGGGAGTGGGCCCTGGCGCACCTGTCCGAACGGCTGACCCTCGAGACCCTCGCCCGCCACGCCCGGGTGTCGGCGCGCACCTTCTCCCGGCGGTTCGTGGAGGACACCGGCCACACGCCGATGCAGTGGGTGCTCCGGGCACGCGTGGACCTGGCACGCGAACTGCTCGAACGCACCGACCTGGGTGTGGAGCAGATCGCCGACCGGGTCGGGCTCGGCACCGGCGCCAACCTGCGCCTGCACTTCCAACGCATCCTCGGCACCTCCCCGACCGAGTACCGCCACACCTTCTCGGCCTGAACCCGGCTGGGCAGGGTGTGGCGAGATCCTTGCGGACGGTGGCGAAACTTCTGGCTGGATTCTTGCGCATGCTGTCATTCGGGCCACTGTCGGCCCGGCGTCCGGGCGCCGATCATGGAGCCCAGAACGAGCGGAACGAAAGGAACGCCCATGACCCGCATCGCCGTCAACGGATTCGGCCGCATCGGACGCAACACCCTCCGCGCCCTGCTCGAACGCGACAACGACCTCGAAGTGGTCGCCGTCAACGACCTCACCGCCCCGGAGACCCTCGCGCACCTGCTCAAGTACGACAGCGCGCTCGGCCGCCTCGGCCTCCCCGTCGAGGTCGACGGCGCCGACCTCGTGGTCGACGGCCGCCGCATCCAGGTGCTCGCCGAACGCGAACCCGCCAAGCTGCCCTGGGCCGAGCTCGACGTCGCCATCGTGCTCGAGTCCACCGGCCGCTTCACCGCGGCGCGTGCCGCCCGCGCGCACATCGACGCGGGCGCCAGGCGCGTGCTGGTGAGCGCCCCCTCCGACGGCGCCGACGTCACGCTCGCCTACGGCGTGAACACCGAGGCGTACGACCCCGCCGAGCACGTGATCGTCTCGAACGCCTCGTGCACCACGAACGCGCTGGCTCCGCTGGCGTCAGTGCTCGACGACCTGGCCGGCATCGAGCACGGCTTCATGACCACGGTGCACGCCTACACCCAGGAGCAGAACCTGCAGGACGGCCCGCACCGCGACCTGCGTCGCGCCCGCGCGGCCGGCGTGAACATCGTGCCCACCACCACAGGGGCCGCCAAGGCCATCGGCCTGGTGCTGCCGAACCTCGACGGCAAGCTGTCGGGCGACGCGATCCGCGTGCCGGTCCCGGTGGGTTCGATCGTGGAGCTGAACACCACCGTCTCACGCGAGGTGACCCGCGACGAGGTGCTCGCGGCCTACCGCGCCGCCGCCGACGGCAGGCTCAAGGGCATCCTCGACTACGCCGACGAACCGCTGGTCTCCAGCGACATCACCGGCCAGCCGGCGTCGGCGATCTTCGACGCCGCCCTCACCCGCGTCGAGGGCAGGCACGTCAAGGTGGTGGCCTGGTACGACAACGAGTGGGGCTTCTCGAACCGGGTCGTCGACACACTGGAGCTGCTCGCCCGCGACTGAGCCCGCCGTACGCACAAGTCGCGGATCTTCACGTCAGTCACCCCGTGGCCGGCGGTCCCGCTCCTCCACCGGCGGGCGCCCGAGCAGTTTGTCGATGCTGCGGCGCTCGCGTTTGGTGGGACGTCCCGCGCCCCGAGCCCGGACGGCCACCGTCACGGCCTCTTCGCGCGGAGGGGGCGGAGGGCTCTTGTCGACGTAGCACTCGGCGGCCACGGGGGCGCCGACGCGCTTGGTGATGACGCGGGAGACGACCACGATGCGTTCGCGCCCCTCGTGCCGCAGCCGGACCTCGTCACCGGCCCGGACGACGTGCGCGGGCTTGACCCGCGCCCCGTTGACCCGGACGTGACCGCCCCGGCAGGCGTCGGACGCGATCGAACGGGTCCTGGTCAGCCGTACCGACCAGATCCAGATGTCCACCCGCGCACTCACCTGCTCACCCGGCACCCCGCCACTGTACTGAGACCGGCGCGCCGCCGACGTGCCGGCGCGGGTGTGGTCGATGCTGGGCACGTCGAGGTCGATGGCGGCCGAGCCGTCAGCGGGCATCGAAACACAAGGTGGCGATGCGGCACTCCGTACGGGTGACAGGACGGGCATGGGGAATCGCGCTGCCGCGAAGAAGCACCATTCCCCTCCATGGCAGGTCCACGGTTACCGGTAGCCCCTGCGTCACCGGCGCCACGGGAAATGTGGGCGTCTATCGCATGGGCCCAGGTGACAGGACCCTCGCCGCGGTGGCCGTCTTCTACGGCGGCCGGCTGCCGACATCCCGATCGGCCGACTCGAGCCGACGCTGTCGCCGACCTCGCGGATCATCGGGCATGTGCTCTTCCCCGTCGGAGACAACGACCACGTCGTCCCTTCCGGACAGCAACGAGAGATCGCGGACGCGCTGCGCGAGACCGACGTGCGTCACGAGATCGTCGTCTCTCCAAGCGGCGGCTCCGCGTGTACTGGAGCGCACGCGCCCCCGGGTCGGCTCCTCAGGGCCGGGGGCACGTGCGTTTCACGGGGTCACGTGTAGAGGAAGTAGTAGCGGTACCGGCTCTCCCACACGCACGAATAGCCCTCCCACCAGCCCTGGGCGACGCCGTGGCTTCCGATTCGCTGGCACTCCGAGTAGTCCCTGAAAGCGCCGACCAAGCTTGCGGCTTGCGCCGGGGTGGCGCCGATCGTTGACGACACTCCAAGGACCATGACGGCCGAGATGAGAACAGCGCGTGCCTTTCGCATTCGTCCTCCTGCGACTGGGGAGATCATGACGGTGGACATTATCACTCAACTACGCGCCAGAGAGATTGTCACGTCCGGCTCGGTCGCGGGGAAGAGCGTGAAACTTTCACCGGCCTTCTCGTGGAACGAGACATGTTTCACGGGTGTTTACCGCCGGTAACGCCGCTGTTGCCTCCGAGATCGGCTGACTACCGGCAATCTCTGCCGTTGTCAATTCGGGGCTGGGCGGCCTTGAAAGACCTCGTGGGTACGTATCCGACTGCCTGTGCATGCCATAGGCGATCTGAGACTCTAATCGCACTTCGTGTCCATAAAGCACGATTTATGCCGCGTTCCCTGTTCGATTAGAGCGATACAACGAAAATTTTGACCATCGTCACGACGTGTCATATCGTCGCCCCGCCCATATCGATGTGAGCCGCGACACTCGAGCAGGACGTTGTTCTCGCAGCGCTACGGTCGCGTGCTGGTCGCGGCCGCCCCGGCGCCGGGAGGAGACATGGACGGCCACCACGGACGCGGCGATCATCCGACCAACGGAGTCGCACCATGCAAGCTCGAATCACCAAGGCCATGATCGTCGGCATGGCGATGACCATGCTGGCCGCCGTCGGTGTCTCAGCGGTCTTCGCGCCGCCGGCTCACGCTGCGCAGGTGATCACTGATATCTCTTACGCGCCCGCGCAGCCGGCCGGCAGCAGGGGGCACATGCTGGACCTATATCTGCCGTCCACCGGCATCACGCCCCGGCCGCTGCTGATCTGGCACAGTGGCTCCGCGTGGTCGAGCGACGACGGCAAGACCGGCGCGGACGCGATCGCGGCCGTCTTCAATCCTCTTGGCTTCGCCGTGGCCGGCGTCAGCGTCCGGTCCAGCGCTCAAGCGATCTTCCCGGCCCAGGTGCACGACATCAAGGCGGCCATCCGCTGGCTGCGCGCGAACGCCGCCACGTACCAGATCGACCCCAATCGCATCGCGATCATGGGTGACTCCTCGGGCGGCTGGCTGACGGAGATGGCCACCCTGTCCGGCGGCGTGGCGGCGCTGGAGGGCACCATCGGCACGACCGGCGTCTCCAGCGCCGTGCAGGTGGGACTCGCCTTCTACAGCCCGACCGACTTCCTGCAGATGAACGCGCAGAACCTGCCGACCGGCGGGCTGGACCACAACTCTCCCGCCTCCCCGGAATCCCTCCTGGTCGGCTGCCCGATCCAGACCTGTCCGGCCACGGTGGCCCAGGCCAATCCGATGACCTACGTCGACAGCAACGACCCGCCGCTGATGTTCCTGCACGGCCAGGCCGACTTCCTGGTGCCGCACGGGCAGAGCGTCCTTCTCTACAACAAGATCAAGGCCCAGTGCGGCGACGCCACGTTCATCTCGGTGCCCGGAGCGGATCACATGATGCCCCAGGTCATGGACCCTGCCCACTACGGCACGCAGACGGTCCGCACCACCACCGACTGCACCGAGACCGTCGGCACCGGCACGTTGAACCCCACCTGGGCCAACTTCGCCACCTTCCTGCGCGGCGGGCTCAAAATGGGCACCTCCTGCGAGGTCACCTACGCCCGCGGCTCCGGGAGCGGCACTTTCAACGGCAGTGTGACCATGAGGAACACCGGCACGGCCCCCATCGACGGCTGGACCGTGACGTGGACCTGGCCGGGCAACCAGCAGATCACGAGCGCCTGGAACGCCACGGTGACCCAGTCCGGCACCCAGGTGACCGCACGCGACCTCGGCTACAACTCCTACATCGGCCCCGGCTCCAGTCAGAGCTTCGGCTTCACGGCGAGCTTCACCGGCACGAACGGCATTCCGGCCCAGTTCAAACTCAACGACATCGCCTGCACGACAGTGCCCGCCTGAGACGACGCGCGCCGGGCCTGAGCCGAATGGCGACGGCCCGGCGTCGTTCTCCCGCCGTCCGGATTGCGGCCTATCGCATTCGGGAAATCGCGACGTGAAGCGAAAAAGCGATGTCCAAATTCAAACACGATCCGTCCGGCCTCGATCACGTAATGTCGCTGACCAGATCGCGGGCTTTCATATTGCTTCACCCGAGGGCCGCCCCTATCCTTGCCAGTGGCGGCTCGCCGGCTTATTCCACGCTTGCAGTGACCGGCCGGGAGTCACGTGATATCCCGGGACCCGAATAAACCGGGTAAGCCGCCTTCCCCTGTCGAAGGCCGTTGTCCGGGATCGTCGATGAGTTAGGGGACGTGTGCGTACATCCAACATGTTCGTCAGGAGCCTCGGCGTCTATGTGCCTGACAGCGTGAGCGTCGAGCGGGCGGTTCGTGAGGGCTGGTACCCGGCCGACGAGGCCGAGAAGTTCCAGCAGATCGGCGCGGCGGTGGCCGGCGACATGCCCGCGCCCGAGATGGCGCGGCTCGCGGTCCTGGACGCGTACGACCGCTGGGGTGAGTCCTCCCCGCGCGACCTCGACCTTCTGCTCTACCCGTCGGTCTGGCACCAGGGCCCGAACGGTTGGCAGCCCCAGCACTACTTGCAGATGCACCTCCTCGGCGGGAACGTGCCGGCGTTCGAGATCCGGAGCGGCTGCGTAGGGATGATCAGCTCACTCGAGCTGGCGGCGAGCTACCTGCAGGCCGACGCCGACCGGGAGACGGCCATGGTCGTCTCCTCGGACAACCACGGCACCCCGCTGGTGGACCGCTGGCGGATGACCCCCGGAGCGCTGATCGGCGACGCCGCGGCCGCGCTCCTCCTCGGCAAGGAGTACGGCATGGCCGAGCTCCTGTCGGTGAACGCGACGGTGATCCCGGAGGCCGACGCGGTCAACGACGGCGCCTACCCCCTGTTCCCCCCGGACGCCACCGTCGGCAGGGGGCTGAGCTTCGGAGACCGGCACGAGGAATTCCGCCAGCGGCTGCTCCAGAGGCAGGGAACCGGGATCCACCTGACGATTCAGAAAACGATGATGCAACAGGTCGAAAAGACCTTGGACGAGGCTGGGATCGGACTCGCCGACATCACACGGGTGGCGTTCCCGCACGGCCGTCGCGAGGACCTGGACGGGCAGATGTCCTGGCTGGGCGTCGACGAAGACCAGACCACCTGGGACTACGGGCGGCGCGTCGGCCACTGCGGCGCGGTGGACCAGTTCATCGCCTTCGAGCATCTGATCGCGACCGGCGGGCTCGTAGCCGGCGATCACCTGCTCATGGTCGGGTTCGGCTCCGGAACGTCCGTCGCCGCTGCGGTGTTCAGGGTCCTTTCCACCTCTCCCGTCAAGAGAGGAGCACGCGCATGACCGAGATCACCCAGAGGCTGATCGACTACATCCAGGAGAACCTCGTCCTGGAGGGCGACGACATCAAGGTCGACGAGACGACCCCGCTCCTTCAGTCGGGTCTCCTGGACTCCCTGCGGACGGCGCGGCTGCTGAACTTCCTCCGGAGGGACATCGGCGTCCCGATCCCCGCCGCGAAGCTCGACCCCGAGAACTTCAAGGACGTCCTGACCATCGTGGCGATGGTCAGAGAACTCGAATCCGTCTAGCGGAGCGAGGGCAGAGTCATGCAGTGGGCGGACACGTACATCAGCGGAGTGGGAGCCTTCCTCCCGCGGACCGTCGTCAGTGTCGAGAAGGCCGTCGCCAAAGGCTGGTACCCGGCTGAAGAGGCCGAACTGCACAACCTGGCGGGGACGGCGGTGGCCGGTGACCTGCCGGCTCCGGAGATGGCCCTGCACGCGGCGCAGAGCGCGCTCAAGCGCAGCGGGCGGGCACCGGCCGACCTGGATCTCCTCCTGTACGCCTCGACGTGGCACCAGGGACCTGACGGCTGGCCCCCGCACTCCTACCTGCAGCGTCATCTGGTCGGCGGGGACGTCCTGGCCACCGAGATCCGGCAGGGCTGCAACGGAATGTTCATCGCCCTGGAACTCGCGGCCAGCTACCTGGGCGCCGCTCCCGGCCGGCAGGCCGCCCTGCTGGTCGCCTCCGACAATTACGGCACGCCGCTGATGGACCGGTGGCGGATGGGCCCCGGCTACATAGGCGGGGACGCCGCCAGCGCGCTCGTGCTCACCAAGGAGGCGGGTTTCGCGCGCCTGATGTCGGTCTGCACCACGACAGTGGCCGAGGCCGAGGAACTGCACCGGGGCAGCGAACCCCTGTTCCCCCCGGGCGTCACGGTCGGGCGCCGGATCAGCTTCGCGGCCCGGAACGAGCAGTTCCGGCAGCAGGTCATGCCCAAGGGCGAGGCCACCTCGGCGCTGTTCAACATCCAGCGGGCCCTCATGGAGGTCGTCGAGCGCGCGCTGGACGAGAGCGGGATCGAGGCCGGCGATCTCACCCGGGTGGCGTTCATGAACTACTCCGAAGAGATCGTCGAACAGCGGTGCATGGCCGTGCTCGACCTGCCCATGTCACGCTCGACCTGGGATTACGGCCGCACCATCGGCCACTGCGGGGCCAGCGACCAGGTCCTTTCCCTCGATCACCTGCTCATGACCGGGCAACTGCGCCCCGGCGACCACATGCTGATGCTCGGCACAGGGCCGGGAGTGACCGTCTCCAGCGCCGTGATCAAGATGCTCGATCTTCCTCAATGGGTCGGAAATCGAAGGGAAATGAACGCAGATGGTCGATAGTCCGCGCGGAGCCCGGGTGGAACCAGTGGCGGTGATCGGGATCGGATGCCGTCTTCCCGGCGACGCCCACTCACCGGACGAGTTCTGGGACCTGTTGTGCGACGGCCGGAACACGACCCGATCGCTGCCCGCCGAACGCTGGCGCCGGTACGAGAACCGGAGCCCCGAATACGCCGCCGCGCTGCGCGGCGCCGTGCGTCACGGCAGCTTCCTGAGCGACATCGAGGGCTTCGACGCGGAGTTCTTCGGCCTGTCGCCCCGCGAGGCCGAGTTGATGGACCCGCAGCAGCGGATCCTGATGGAGACCGCGTGGGAGGCCCTGGAGAACGCCGGCCTGCCGCCGCACGAGCTGGCCGGCACCGACGCCGGGGTGTTCATGGGGGTCTGCACCGCCGACTACGGGGGCCGCCTCCTGGAGGACCTGCCCCAGATCGAGGCGTGGACCGGGATCGGCGCCGCGACCTGCGCCGTCGCCAACCGCATCTCCTACTCCCTGGACCTGCGCGGGCCCAGCATGGCGATCGACACCGCCTGCTCGGCGTCGCTGGTCGCGCTGCACCTGGCCGCGCAGAGTCTGCGGCTCGGCGAGAACGACGTCGCCCTCGCCGGCGGCGTCAACCTGCTGGTCTCCCCGGGCCAGACCCTCACGCTGGGCACGGCCGGAGCCCTGGCCCCCGACGGGCGGTCCAAGTCGTTCGACGCTTCGGCCGACGGCTACGGACGCGGCGAGGGCTGCGGCGTGGTCGTGCTCAAGCGGCTGTCCGACGCGCGGCGCGACGGCGACCGGATCCTCGCGCTCGTCATCGGCAGCGCCGTGAACCAGGACGGGCACACCAACGGCATCATGGCGCCGTGCGGGGAGGCTCAGGAACACGTGATGATCCGGGCCTGCCGGCAGGCGGGCGTCGAGCCGTCCACCGTCGACTACATCGAGGCGCACGGCACCGGGACCCGGCTCGGCGACCCGCTGGAGGCGGGGGCGCTCTCCTCCGTGTACGGCACGCGGCGGCCCCCCGGCGACCCGTGCCTCATCGGCTCGGTCAAGTCCAACATCGGTCACCTCGAAGGCGCCGCCGGCATCGCCGGCGTCATCAAGGCGGTGCTCGCCCTCGACCGGGGTGAGATCCCCCCGAGCGTGCTGAACAGCCCGAACCCGGCCATCCCGTGGGAGACCTCGGGCCTTCGCGTGGTGACCGAGCGGTCGGCCTGGCCCGAGCGCGACCACCCCCGCCGGGCGGGCGTCTCCAGCTTCGGGTACGGCGGCACGGTCGCGCACATCGTGCTGGAGCAGGCTCCTCCGGCCCAGCCGGTGCCCCGGGACGAGGAGACGGGAGAGCGGCTGTTCCCGCTGTCGGCCGCGTCGGAGCAGGCTCTGCGGCAGTACGCGGGCAGGCTCGCCGACCACTTCGAGAAAGGGCTCGACCTGGCGTCGGCGGGGCACACGCTGGCGCTGCGGCGCACCCATCTGCCCCGTCGCGCCGTCGTGATCGGGGCTGACGGGGACGAGCTCGCGGCCGGCCTGCGCAGGCTCGCGGACGACGTGCCGGCCGAGGCCGTCCTCACCGGGGACGTGCTGCCCGAGCTCGGTCCCGGTCCGGTCTGGGTCTTCTCCGGGCAGGGATGCCAGTGGCGCGGGATGGGGCGGGAGCTGCTCGCCGTGCCGGAGTTCGCGTCCCTGGTCGACGAGGTGGAGCCGATCTTCGCTGAGGAGATCGGCTTCTCTCCCCGGCAGGTCCTGGCCGACGGCGATCTCGACACGATCGACCGCGTGCAAAACATGATCTTCGTGATGCAGCTGGGCCTCGCCAGGCTGTGGAACGCGTACGGGGTCGCTCCGAAGGCCGTCATCGGCCACTCCGTCGGTGAGATCGCGGCGGCGGTGACGGCCGGCGCGATGACCGTCGCCGACGGCGCCCGCCTGATCTGCCGCCGCTCGCGGCTGCTGCGTCAGGCCGAGGGCAAGGGGGCCATGGTGATGGTCGACCTGTCCTTCGAGGAGGCGGCCGACAGGCTGGCCGGCCGTACCGACCTGGTGGCGGCGATCTCGTCGGCGCCCGGCTCCACCGTGCTGTCCGGCGACGTCGCCGCGGTCGAGGTGGTGGTGAACGAGTGGCCGGCCGAGGGCATCGTGGTGCGGCGGGTGGCGTCGGACGTCGCCTTCCACAGCCCGCACATGGATCCTCTGGCCGTCGAACTGGCCGCCGCCACCACCGATCTCTCGTTCGGCGCGCCCCGCATCCCCATGTACACGACCGCGCTGGCGGACCCCCGGTCCACGCCCGTCCTGGACAGCGCGTACTGGGCGGCGAACCTCCGGGAGCCCGTGCGGCTGGCCGCGGCGACGACGGCTGCGGCGCAGGACGGCTACCGTGTGTTCCTGGAGATCTCTCCCCACCCCGTGGTCGCGCACTCCGTCACCGAGACGCTCTCGGAGAACGGGTTCGAGGACGTTTTCGTCGGCACGTCACTGCGCCGCAACCAGCCGGAGCTACAGACCTTCCTCATCGCGGTGGGCACGGCGCACTGTCACGGCGTCGATGTGGACTGGAGCCGGCTGCAGCCGTCCGGCGGCCTGACCGATCTGCCGCCGTACGCCTGGCAGCACCGCCGCCACTGGCGCGAGTCCTACAACGAGGAAGGCAACCGAGGGCATGACGTGGACTCTCACACCCTGCTCGGAGCCGGGACCAGCCTCGCGGGCAGCCGTACCCGGGTGTGGCGGACCTGCTTGGAGGACGCCAACCGGCCCTACCCGGGCAGCCACGCCCTCAACGGGGTCGAGATCGTGCCCGCCGCCGTGCTGGTCAACACGTTCCTGCACGCGGTCGAGGACGAGGACGTCACGCTCACAGACGTGGAGATGATGCATCCGCTGATGACCGCGCAGCGCAGGCAGATCCAGGTCGTGCACGAGCCTCCGGCGATACGGCTCGCGGCCCGTACGCCGGCCGGCCCCGACGAGCCCGAACCCGCCTGGCTGGTGCACGTCACCGCGGACGTGGCCGCTCCGGGACAGGTGAAGCCCGACGTGCTGCCGGACGCCGGTGGTCTCACCCCGATGGACCCCGGCTTCGTGCACAACCGGCTGGCCACCGTCGGCGTGCCCTCGACGGGCTTCGACTGGACGATCGAGACGCTGCTGAGCGGAGACGGCGTGCTGCGGGCCACGGTCCGCACCGAGAAACCGGGGGGCTGGGCTTCGGCTCTGGACGCGGCGATGTCCGTGGCGCCCTGCGTGTTCCCCGGCGATCCGGTGCTGCGCATGGTGGTGCACATCGACGAGGTGGTGCTGACCGGGACGCCGCCCACAACGGTGATCATCGACGCGGCAGTGGACCCGGCCGCCGACGACACCGTGCGAGCGCTGGTGGCCGACCTGGACGGCCGGGTGGTGGGACACCTCTCGGGGCTCCGCTATCCGGTGATCGACGCGCCCGCCCCGGACGAGGAGGATTTCCGGCAGCCCGCGGAGTCGTTCGGCGGCCTGGCGCCCGAGGTCCTGCACGAGCGCGTCCTGCCCGAGGTCTGCGCGGAGATCGCGGCCGTGATGAGGCTGGCCCCCGAGGACCTGGCGATCCGGCGTCCCCTTGTCGAACAGGGGCTGGACTCGGTGATGACCGTCATGGTCCGGCGGCGCCTGGAGAAGCGCTTCGGCTGCCGTCTCCCCACGACCCTGCTGTGGCAGCAGCCCACCATCTCCGCCATCGCGAATCACCTGGTGGAGCTTCTCTCGACTTCGAAACAGGACGCGGCGGCGGAGACCGTTCCCGAGAGCATGCCCGCGATCGGGGGATGAGGCCGCCGGCCGGGCGGCCCGAGGGACGATCCCCTCGGGCCGCCCGGCTGTCGTCGTCGGCTCTGGTTCCGACGGCTCAGCGTTGGTCCACAGGTGCCAGACCTTGATGCACTACGCGCCACAGGACAACTACCTGGAGTGACAGGCTGGACTGCCGTCCGGGAGCGCCCGGGCGCTCTCGTGGCACCGGCCGTCCCGGGGCGTCGAGGCTGGACGGTGACTCGGCCGGCCTGGAGGGCAGTCCCACGATGGTGCCGATCACGTGGCTCACGTCTTCACCCTTGGTGCCGTCGCCCCGGGTGACCAGCTGCGCCAGCCGCCCGCCGCGGTAACGCGCGGCGATCGCCAGCCCGTCGAGCTTCGGCTCCGAACTCCACGCGGTCACCGGCCGGCCCAGCCTGCGCTCCAGTGACGCGGACCAGTCGGGCGAGTTGCTGGGCGCCGAGAACGTTGTACTGCCAGTACACCTTTCGCCAGACACTCCCTCTCCAGTCGGGGATCGGGTTACCTGGATGGTGTGGCACGACCTCCCGGCCGTGATCCGCGACACGGGAGGACGCTCCCGGCCTCCGAGGTGGAACCACCCCGGACGCCTCACACGGGCCTGTCCGACCCAGCCATCGCACCGCCAGGTGTCGGACGGCGTCACAGGGTGGCGGAACCGCCAGTATGCCGGGGATACGAAAGGCCAGGTCGGACGATGTCCGACCTGGCCTCTGGGTGGTGCCCCCTGCAAGATTCGAACTTGCGCTCCCGGCTCCGGAGAGGGCGTCACATCCGCGCCTCACATCTCCCTGAGCTGGGAGAAGACGTCGAATCGCCGTCCGGCTGGTGTTCTGGTCCACAGTAGGTCCACAAAGAAGGCCGAGTCGTCGTCCTCTCCGCATGCCGTCGGCAGTCGAGGCACACGACCATGACTCGCCTGAGGGCTGGGCGCACTTTCCACACGTCTTCAAGGCGGCCCGAAGCCGGGCCGCACGCGCCGCCGTCACGGCAACGCCGCCGCCTCCCGCTGGCGCTCCCGGCGGCCGGATAAAACCACGCCGGACGGCTGGCGCGGACGAGTCGAAACGGGCCGCCGCGCGACAGTACAGCTTTGCTCTTGGGCGGTCAGCTGAGCTGGAACAGCCGCCAGTGCCGCCCGGCATGGGGTGGCGCCTCCGGCGGGGGGGCGCTCCGACTCCGGGATGGCCCCGAACACATGTGCGGGTTATGGGGTGGCTGAGGTGGGAGCCATCCCGCCCGCCATCGACCCCAGGCAAGCCCAGCAGACCGCCTCCGCCGCCGCAAGCCCGGCTGTGACCGTTGGCGTCCAATGACCGTGGAAGGTGCACAGGCGAAGGGACACGTCAAGCCGGGCTTGCACCTCCGTCGCCGGCCCGCTGCCGCTCCGCGGTGGGGTCGACGGCAGACGGGATGGGCAGGGCGTGTCTTTGCGTCAGGGGTTCGGTTGGCCTACGAAGGAAGCGGCCAGTTATAAGACGGCTGTGCTAAACAGTCAGCCCGAGGCACTGGGTTCAGGTCTTTACACATGACCTGAGCAAACCCCGCACGAGAGGCTTCTAGGAGTTGCGCCTTATCCACGGTTACCATTCCGTTGGTCGCCATATCGTCGACAAAGAATTGCACTCCCGCAATAAGACTGAAAGCTCTGTTTAAAGCATCTTTAGAGCCATATATAGCCAGATTGTCCGTAGCCGACGGTGGCATGCTCGTAATATATGTCTTGAACGCCTTCTTGCAGTGATGGAGCTTATCTAGAGCACCTGTGTTTCCGCGCAGGTAAGTGTCATGCTTTTTGATAACGCAGGAGCTGAAACTTTGCCCGAGTGTTAGCATTTTATCTGCGGCTGCAAGAAACCGTTGATACACCTTGATGCGAGTAGCGCGAATCGAGTCGCTATGCTGCTCTTCAAGTTGCTGGAGTTGTTGTGCTTGCTGAGCCTCTATCGCTTGCTGTGAAGTATAAGCAGTAATACCCCCGCCAATTAGTGCTCCAAGTAAGGCGGAAACCAAAGAGACCATAGTGGGAAAGACTATGGTCCGCCTAAATCCTTTATCATCACTCTTTGCTCGACGTAACTCGGCAGCTCTCCGTAGGTGTAGCGGCACCTTTTTAACCTTGGTCATGCTTCAGCCCCTTCACCGGACACCAGTCTTTTGGTTGACGGAACAACGATTGTGGCGTCCGAAGGGTTCCCGATCTTGTTTTCGTGTCCGCTAGACCGAGTCAAGAGCCAACGACTCAAATCTCGCACAGGTAATACCATCTAGGTGTCTAGAAAGTCCCATTCGCTTCCTAGAACCCATCGGAGAGCCGAAAGCTTGCCATGCATGAAACCCCATTCCCAGTCATCCCAAGGGCCTAAGTTGTCGAGACCGTAGCGCTCCTCAATCCGTCGCATGGCAGCTGCTCTCTGGGCAGCGACACTGTCCGGCACCGGGTCAGCCTCACCCTCCTCCTTTGAGCCTAGGCTGCGCCCATACCAGACCTTGTCGAAGTACTCACGCTCCGCTTCGAGGATTTCAACAAGAGTACGCGGCTCCTCCTGGAAGAACTCCACCTCCTCAGCAAGCTCTTCAAATTCTTCGCCGAAATGCTCTCGCAGTCCGTTAGCAAGTTCTTCCAGGCCCAGCAGATAGCGGGCACGCCGATCAGTGAAGATGTCATCGAAGTCCGAGTGAGGCTTTCTGCGGTCGCCGTTCGGAAGGGAGAAGTCTTGATAATTCGAGGTAGCAAACAAGCAGACATCCGACGCTCGACTCTTTTTCAGCACAGACCGGAATATCTCAATCAAAAGAGCATCGGCGACGCTGTTTTTTGGCAAATGAAAGGGAGCCTTCTTGTCTAATGCTCTCTGTGTCACCGACGCTCTTTGGTTGACAGTAGGCTCTACCGCAGCCGGATGACTCAACAGCTCTTTAATCTCTTTGAAATTCCTGAGCGACAGAGCCGAGAGTAGGGGAAGACGGTGGCTCATCTCTTCGAGCCACTGCTCTCGTTGACCCCCGCCATATTCATTTAGATCATTCTTCAACTGCCGAACACGCTCTACAACACTCGCCGAAACAGACGCCTCAACCCGAGGTCGGTTCCGCTCAAACTCGTCAAGAACCAGCGAAGGCACGATCAATCTGAGGCGCTTCTGAAAGTAGAACACGCGAATTGGCACGATCAGCTTCTGACCGTCTCGATGCTTCGCCATGTCGAGCCAGACCGATGTATCAACCAGCAACCGGAGCACAGGTAGAGGGTACTCGCCAAGTCTTCCCGCCGTAGTGTGACCACATCGATTGCCGCACCTGTTCAGCGCAGCCCCAGTTCCGTCCTGGTTCCGCCCGAGGCTTGAAGACGCCAAGTATTTATGAGAGACGTCGAGAGCTGTATTACCTGGTCAGAGCCCTACTTCATACCATAGGCCCAGGTGAAGAAGTGGCAGGAGTAAGTTCGAGCTCTACTCGGACGTGCGTAGCGTGGCCCCACGGCTGTGCGCCTTGGTCAGAGGTGTGTCTCGGTATGGACCTCAACGGCCGCACGTCTCCTGAGACTGTCGCCGGCACTGTCGGCCGGGTGCTCGTCCTCGCGATCCACGAGGGCACAACGAGGGCACATGACATCATGATCAGCCGCGAAACGACGAGAACCACCGAGACAACCATTGCAGGTCATCGAGGTGGTTCTCAGGGTCGCCGCAGGCCAGAACGGCGGCCGGTCACTTCCAGTGGAAGTAGAGGCATCTTGGGCCTGCACAGCGGCCATAGGTAAAAGCTGCGCCCCGAGGTGCACCCGGGGGCACTTACTCACCAGCAGGGGCCCGGCAGGCGGGCTCATCGCCAGGCTCGGCGCCGTAGGTTAGTACTTCTTGGCTGCCGGGCGTTCAGACCATCGACGCGGAGGAGTCGAGCCTTGCTCCCGCATTGCGCGCGCCATCTTTGCTCGTTCCTTGGCAGCCTCCTCGGCAAGTAGCGGCTTCAGTCGCTCTTTTTCCTGCTTCCGCCTTTCGGCTCTCGCTGCACGTTTCGGCGCGCGTGGGTCCTCAGCGGGGTCAGGGGCTTCGCTCATGGCCAGCACTTTAGGGCACCTCACAGACCGACCAACAGGTGCCGAACTGGGGGACCACATGGGGACCACACGGCTTGCGCGGAGGCGAACAATCCACATGTCGTTGCACGTCATGTGTCGCCATCTGAAGGCCGTTGAGCTGGAAAAACGTCCACCCCTACCTCCTGGGGGTCAAGAGGGCTGTCGGAGTAGCGTCAGGAGCTCTCACTCGGAATTAGCTGTTGGTACTTCAGCTCATAGAGGTGGCCGCCCTTGATAAGGATGGACGCCTCGACCGGGCGCGCTCCGTCGGAGTAGACGACGCGGAACTGCCGGATCACTGGGATGCCCTCGGGAAGCTCCAGAAGTTCGGCCTCTTCTATGGTGGGCGGTCGTACGGAGACGCTGTCAGTGAACTCGCGCTCGGGGTGGCCGAGCTCGGCGAGCACGGCCGGCGCGCCCCCTCGGATGCGTCCGCGACGGCTGAGCGCGGTGCCGGCGACCAAGCTGTGCGGGTAGTACGACCAGGACGCCTCGACGGGTTCCTCGTCTCGCAACATCAACCGGTGCCGCAGTACGACCCGCTTCTCCCCCAGCTCGGCCGCCACGGTCTTGGGCGCGTCGACCTCTGCGACGTCGAGCAGCCGGTAGGTGACACCGCGCTCGGCCGGGTCGAAGTAGGCGGCAGTTCGGACGACGAACGGGCGCCGGTCGCGAACAAAGACGCCTTTGCCGGCCTGGCCGTAAGCGAACCCCTCGGCTTGGAGGAGCTTGGTTGCATTGTGGGCGGTGGCCGGAGCGGTGCCGTACGTCTCTGCCAGTTCCGCCGTAGAGGGGAGCTTCTGGCCCGGCTCGAGTTCTCCCGACATGATCTTTGCCCGGAGGTCGGCGGCAATTTTCAGTTGCGGGGGTCGCTCGTCGGACTTTCGCGCCACGGCCGGGTTTTCCTCTCTAATCACAGGGTTGTCTCATACCGCAGGTAGCGGCCCTGCGGGTTCATCTTCATCACGCTGACCTCGACCGGTTTGCCGTTCTCAGCTTGGAGCGTACGGGTCAGCACCAGGACCCAGCCGTGCTCGTTGAGGCCGAGAGCATGCCGCTCGTCTTCTGACGCCGGCCGAGCGTAGACGTCCTCTTCGGCATGCCGGGGCTCATAACCCAGTTCAGCCAATAGCGCGACGGCGCCGCCGACGACCTTGCGCGGCTCGGCAAGCCGGGTGCCCCGGGCGATCACCGCGGGGTAATAGGAGTCCGCCAGCTCTACGGGCCGTTCATCCAGGAGCACGATCCGACGTCGGACGACAACCGGGTCGCCAGGGGTGAGCTGAAGGCGCTCTGCAACATCCTTTGGTGCCGGCTGCTCCCCTACCTCGCCAAGCCGATGCGTCCCTGTACGGCCATGCAGGGCCGCCTCCTCCGCCCATGCGTCCGCCTGCCCAGCGGTGTGCGGCTGGATGTACGGCGTCGACACGCTCGCCCACTTCTGCTCCGGCACGCTGCCTCCTGCGGTCCGCCAAATCACCTACTTCCTCACCTTACTCGGAGGGCAGTAAGGCGTTCTGCGCCGGACCTTGTGCACCCAGAGCCCTCGGCCACCTTGCTAGCTTTTATGGAAGGCAGTAAGGTCTGAGTCGTACGCCGGTGGACTCCGGCGGACACAAGAAAGGCCCTGGCGGGTGGCACCCCGCCAGGGCCTGATCAAACAACCCCTGTCCCTTGACGTGGGGCGTCCATCCGGCAAGACGCCGCCCCACGTCGTCAAACAAGGAGTGTCCAGGATGGCACGACAGACGGTGGTCCACCACATCCCGAAGCACGCGGGCTGGCCGGACGGTGAGCGCCCCTCGGGCTGGCCGGGTACCGACCCGGGCCGGAACGTGCGGGACGAGTACGACAAGCAGCAGGCCGACACGGCCCAGCAGCCGGGTCAGGTCTCCCGGTGAGCGGCGACAGCGGCAAGACGGCCAAGAAGTCGGGCCACGGTCAGTGGCCCGCCGGCGCGAACTCGGGGCCGGTGCGGCCGGTCTACAGCTGCAGCTGCGGCGCGGTCAGCTCGGCCCCGATCAAGCACGACCACACCGGCGGCAAGCGGTGACACGCCGGGACGTGCAGGGCTACGCCCAGGACCTGATCGCACAGGCGGAGGCGCAGCAGTCCACGCCGCCGAAGCCGCCCAAGGCCCCGGCGCCGAAGCCGATCGGGACCCCGGCCAAGCCGTCGCGGCGGTAGCCGGACGAGCGGCGCGCGAGGGAGCGGCCCGGCCTGACCGGCCGGGCGATCCCCCTGGAGCGCCTGCTCTGCCCCACGTCGAGAAAAGCGGCCCCGACCTCACCGACCAAAGCAGCGTCGGGGCCGCGCCCCCACCAACGGAGGTACACCCATCATGGCGACCGCGTTCGTCGTTACCAACACCACCGAGGACATCCAGCACTACCGCGTCCCGGACGCGATGAAGCTCCTCAGCCTGGGCCGCAGCACCGTCTACGAGCTCATCCGGTCCGGCCGGCTGCGCTCGGTCCGCCAGGGCCGGGCCCGGCTCATCCCCGCCTCCGCCATCCGCGAGTACACCGCGGCCCTGGCGCGCGAGGCCCAGGAGGCCGGCCAGTGACCGACCCCGCCCTCCCCCGGTACTTCTCCGTCAGCGCCCCCGCCCCGCACAACAAGTCCGGCACCGCCCGGATCACGGTGCGTCTCGGCGGCGCGTACCCGGCCTACCTCTGCGTGGGTAACGGCCGTTTGCCGCTGACCACGGACGAGGCGTGGGCGGTGTGGGTGGCGCTCGGCAACGCGCTGACCACCGTCCACGGCCCCGCTCCGGCGTGGGCCGCCGAGCAGATCCAGCCGACCTCCGCCGAGGTCGAGCCCCCGGCCCACGGGCCCGGAGTGAGCGACCTGGAGATCTACCACGAGCGCGTCAAGGAACTGCGCGGCAAGGGCCTGGACGTGGTCACGGCCCGCCTGCGGGCCATGGACGAGGCCCGCCAGCGCATCGACGACCGCGAGCAGGCCTGGCACGAGGAGCAGGCCGCCGCCGAGGCCACGAGGAACGACCCGGAGGTGTCCCGGTGAGCGACATCCACACGAGCGTGGCCATCTACCGGCCGCGCGCCGAGGAGATGAGCCTCGACTTCAACGCCGAACGGCAGGTGTCGTTCCTCACCGTCTCCAGTCGGCACGTCTGGTTCGCCCTGGGGGCCGCCGGCAGCGACCTGGCCGCCGAGGCCGCCGCGATGGACCGGCTCGCGGAGCTGGCGGCCGAGGCCGCCGCCCGCCTGCGCGAGGCCGCCGCCCACGCCGCCGGTGCGGAGGTGTCCTGATGAACGGTGCCGCGATTCCGTCGCCGGACCCGACGCCGGAGGAGGTCGCCCGCGGCCTGGCCGACATCGAGCGGCACCTGGCCGACGTCGCACCGCCCAAGCGCCTCGCTCCGGTCGTACCGGACCAGGAGTCGGAGGAAGAGGGCGAGGGGGAGACCAAGCGGGTCAAGGCGATGCGCGCCCGGGTGGCTGAGGCGCACCGTCTGGTAGAGCTGCAGGAAGACGAGACGCCGCTGCTGGTGGACACCGCGAAGGTCGGTAAGCGCCGGCGGAAGGTGGCCGAGGCGGCCCGGCTGTATGCGCTGAGCCAGGACCCGGCCGCGCTGGCGTGGTCCGACGCGAGGGTCCGCCGGATCACCTCGGTCATGGCCATGTCGGCGGCCGTCATCGCGCTCGGGGTGTCCTCGATCGGCGTGCAGGCCTCGGTCGCCAAGGGCCTCGCCCTCAGAGAGGGGTCGATCGGCTGGTGGGCCGCCTACGGGGTGGAGCCGATCCTGTCGCTGCCGCTGCTGGCGGCCGTGGTGGTGCAGGCCTACGCCGCGATGCGCGGGCGCCGGGTCGACCGATCGAGCCCGGAGGGCAAGAGGCTGCTGCGCGCGGAAGCGCTGCTGCTCGGGCTGACGCTCGTGCTCAACTGCTGGCCCGCCCTCCGATGGAGCGGGTTCGACCTGCTGCCGCTGATCGTCCACGCGCTGGGGCCGCTCGGCGCGGTGACCGCGATCTGGCTCCTGCCGACGCTGTGGTCGGTGCTGGCGGCCCTGCCCGTACCGGCCCGTACTGGCGGGAGTATCAGGGAAAACGCCCTTGCGGCGGTGCTCGGGGAGTACAGCGGCGACCGTGCCCCGCACAGCGAGGACCGGATCGACACGCTGACTGCCCGGGTGCGGGAGATGATCGCGGCGGGGGAACTGCCGGCGGACCCGGGCGTGCAGAAGATCCGCGCCGCGCTCAGGATCGGCACCGACACCGCGAGCAAGGTCAAGCGCGTCTTGGGCGAGGGCGCCTGAGATGCCCGCCGCGAAGAGCACCAACACGAGCACGAGCGCGGCCGCCGCCGCTCTGGTGCGGCACCGCCCGGCCGTCACGCGAGGGGCCGACGAGTTCGGCGCGACCTACCGGCTGATGTGCACCTGCGGCCGGACCGGCGAGGCCCACCAGGTGCGGAGCCTGGCCCGGACGGACCTGGACCGGCACCTGACCACGCTGCCGCTGGTGCCCGAACACCAGCAGTGCCGTGACCCCCACCGGCACGACTGCCGCCCGTGGGAGCCGTGCGCGCTGTGTGAGGGGCAGGAAGCCCTGTTCGGCCTGACCGGACCGGCCGTGCGGGAGTCCCGGTGATGGCCGTCGTCCCCGGCCCCGGCCCCGGGGCTGGCCGTCGTCGACCCCGGCCCGGCATGTGGCCGGCCGTCCTCGCCTGGCTGCGGCTCGCGCTGCGGGTGGCGGTGTGTGTGCTGGTCCTGCTGGCCACCGCCGTGGACGCGTGGCTGACCGCGCTGGTGGGCCTGCCCCCGATGCTGCCCCGCGTGCGCCGCCTGGCCGCCGTACTCGCCCGGGTGGTCATCACGGAGTGCCGGGCCTGCACCGACCACGCTTTCGGTCCCGGCGGTGACGTGGTCGACGCCGAGGTCATCGATACCGATCAGGAGGTCTGGCGCTGATGAGCGACCGCACCATCACCGAGTTGTCCACGATCGAGTTCACCGGCTCCCTGGGGGAGGCGTTCCACGCCTACGGCAAGCAGTTGACCGCGCTCGGGGAGCGGTGGGGCGTCGAGCTGGACATCGCCGCCGTCGACGCCGAAGCCGCGATGTCGGCCATGAAGGGGCACCTGCTGCTGTTCGGCCTGGACTCGAAGGTCCGGGCCCGCCGGGTCGCCAAGCGGCTCAAGCGGGCCCGGGACCTGGCCGCCGCCCTGGCCGAGCGCGGCGAGGACTTCCCCCGCTCCTACCGCAAGCACTTCACCCCCAACACCTGACACCTGAAGACGGAAGGAGGGTTCTGATGGGGACCGGTAACGCCCGGCTGGACGAGATCGCCGATATCGAGTTCCACGGCAAGGTGCCGGCGAAAATCGCCGCCTACACCCTGGCCACCCAGCGGTTCGCGCACGACCTGGCCCGCGAGCTTGACCACGCCGAAGCCGCCGCCGAAGCCGCGATGACCCAACTGAAGGGGCACCCCATGCTGCTCGGGGTGGACGTGCGCGCCCGCGCCTGGCGGGTGGCCCGCTACCTGCGCGAGGCCCGCGAGATCGCTCAAGGCATCTCGGCCGAGGCGGTCAAGTTCAACCTGCAGTTCCGCCAGGAGTTCCTCGACGCACTGGAGGCGCTCGAGAAGCGCGACACCAAGCGCAGCGACTACAAGGGGAAGGTCGATCTGTGATGGCTCGCAACGCCACCTCCCTGCAGCTGGTGCAGGACGCGACCATGGAACGCCTGGCCGCCGCGACCTTGTCCAAGGTCGGCGTGCTGGTCCCCCCGTGGGTCATCCTCGGCGCGGAGGCCGCCGCAGGGGCCATCTCCCACGCGATGTGGGGCCAGGCCCCGGCGGTGACCTGGGCGGCGGTCGGCTGCACCCTGGGCTCCACCGCCCTCACCGCCCTGACGTGGGCGATCACCCACCAGCGGCGGTTGATCGGACGGTTGCACGCCACCGCGACCACCGCCGCCGCCTCGGCGTGGTTCACCACCGCGACCATCACCGGCCTGCACCCCCCGGTCGTGTCCGGGGCGTTGTTCTTCGGCGGCGCCACCCTGGCCCTGTCGTGGAACATCCGCACCGTCATCCGCCACACCAACGGTGACAGCGAGCATGAGGGCGGGGACCCCCTCGGCAGCCTGTTCGCCCGCGCCCGGGAGCAGGCCGGACTCAAAGGCACGAAGGTCCGGGCGACCGAGGTGACCGAGCACAAGGTCAAGGGGCAGATGCAGCTTCCGCCCGGGGAGAAGACCGCCGACGACGCCATCAAGGCCGCCGACCGGATCGAGTCGGGGATGCAGCTGCCGCCCGGCAGCGTGATCGTCGCGAGGGACGACGACCGCGCCGACCGCGCGCACATCACCGTGTCCGACCCCCGCGCGATCCGCCAGCCCATCGCCTGGCCCGGCCCGTCCCACCCGGGCGGCTCGATCGACAAGCCGCTGCGGATCGGGCTGTATCAGGACGGCGACGACGTTGAGTATCGGTTCGTGGGGCACCACCTGCAGATCATGGGCCGCACCGGGTCCGGCAAGAGCATCGGCGGGGCGTGGAACATCATCGGGGAGATCATCACCCGCCGCGACGCGGCGGTGTTCTCCATCGACATCAGCAAGGATGACCAGACGATGGGCCCCCTGCGGGAGGGGCTGCACCGGTTCGAGACCGGCAAGGCCGGAGCCGTGGAGCTGATCCGCGCCATGCATGAGGCGATCCCCCAGCGGACCAAGTGGCTGGCCGATCATGGCTACAGCGATTGGGAGCCCGGGTGCGGGCTGACCTACTGGTACCTGCACATCGAGGAGATCGCCAAGCTCGTCAACGAGATCGGCGGCGAGGATGAGGAGCGGCTGGGGGAGATCCTCAAGGAGATGCGCTCGGCCGGCGGCAGCGTGATCCTGTCGCTGCAGCGCGCCGACTACACCCAGATCCCCACCCTGTTCCGCTCCCAGATGGCCAAGATGTGCTTCGGCCTGTCCGACCCCGACGACGTCAAATACGGCGTGTCCGCGCGGCAGCGCAAGGCCGACGTCGTCCCGCACGAGTGGGAAGACCACTACCCCGGCATGGCCTACCTGGATGCCCGCAGCATCCGCGCCACCCACTACGCCATGCCGCTGCGGACCTACACCTGGGGCCGCAACAGCGGCGAGGCCCGGGCCGCGATGGTCGCCCACGCCGCCGCCCACCCCGCCAGGAGCAAGCAAGTCGACGACTTCACCGCCGCCCTCGCCCGCCCCACCGGCCCGGCGCCGGCCGGGCAGGGTGGGCAGGGCCCGGCCGATGGCGCGATCCCGGCGCCCGGTCTTGGGCCCGCCGGCGGGGGTGGGCACGAGGTGCGGGATGAGCGGGAGGAGTTCGCCGCGGACTTCGCGGAGCTGCTGGCCGACGCCGCGCAGCTGGTCATCGCCACCCAGCACGCCTCCCCGGCGATGCTGCAGCGCAAGCTGCGCATCGCCTGGACCGACTGCCTGCGCCTGCTGGAGGCCCTGCAGCGCAAGGACATCATCGGCCCGCCCGCCCCGGGCGGCGACGCCCGGCCGGTCCTGGTGGCGGCCGACGACCGCAACGCCGCCCGCCTGATCGAGCACCTGCGCACCACCGGGGACGTCGTCACCGCCGCCCTGGCCGCCAGCGACGACCCCGACCCGGCGCTGTCGGCCGGCCCGGACGACGCCGTCCCCCAGCCCACCCCGGAGCAGGCCGACGCACTGCGCGTCGACGGGCCGATGGTGAAGCTCGACCCCGCCCAGGCCCGCCAGCTCGTCTACGCCTGGCTACGCCACCGCCACCAGACCGGCAACCCCACCTTCACCGCCACCGACGACGAACTCACCGCCGTACGGCACCAGACGGGCAACGGACGCGGCTGGATCTACAAGGTCCTGTCCGACCTCACCGACCGCGGCGTGCTGACCGCCACCAAGTCCGGCGCCACCCGCGCCTACACCATCACCGACCTGTCCCCCCTCGACCACGACGACGCCGAAAGGACAGCCGCATGAAAACCCTCACCACTGCCGCCAGCCTCGCCGGCCTCGCGGTCTTCGTGGTCCTGGCCGTCACCGCCTGCCAGCCGACCTCGGAGACGGCCTGGGCGCCGCCGGCCGGGCCGCCCGGACGCGTGACGAAGGTCAAAGACCAGCACGTGCTGACCGTGAAGCCCGCCCACCGGCCCGCCTACAAGGTCGTGGTCAACAAGCGGCAGGCCCGCGCCTGCCACGTCGGCACGGCCTACCCCGCCTGCCTGCCCTCCGGCGTCGACCTCAACGACCTCTGAGTCACGCCCGGCGCGCGGCCGTCGCCCTTGTGCGGCTGCGCGTGGGAGCATCCGCGCCCGCGCCGATGATCTTGTCACGTGGGGTGTCACGCCCACCCCACGCCGCCGTTCACGGGGCTGTCACGGGGTGGCTGTCACGGGGTCACACCCCCGCTGACCTGTAACTCCCATCCCCAGCCCCTTTCCGTGACACCCGCGCCTGTCACGCCCGCCGATCTCGTGCTGCCCGCACACGCTCAAGGAGCACTCACCGCATGAACGATCAGCTTCGCTACGCCCTGGCCGCCGCCGCCCGCGGCTGGCACGTCTTCCCGCTCGTGCCCGGGGGCAAGGTGCCGCTGAAGGGCTGGGCATGGACAGAACACAACACCACCGACCCCGCACTGATCCGCCGCCTGTGGGGCCGCCGCCCGTTCAACATCGGCATCGCCTGCGGCCCCTCCAACCTCGTGGTCGTCGACCTGGACACGCCCAAGCCCGGCCAGACGCCCCCGCCCGCCTGGGCGATGCCCGGCGTCAACGACGGTGCCGACGTCCTGGCCACCCTGTGCGAACAGACCGGGCAAGTGCTGCCGTTCGACACCTTCACCGTCGCCACCCGCCGGGGCGGGCTGCACCTGTACTTCACCGCCCCGCCCGGTGACCCGCCGCTCGGCAACACCTCCGGCGACCAAGGCAACGGCCTGGGCTGGTTGATCGACACCCGCGCCGCCGGTGGCTACGTCGTCGGCCCCGGCAGCGTCGTCGACCTGCCCGACGGTTCCGGCGTCTATGAGGTGGTCCGCCGCGACGCGGTGGCGCCGCTGCCGGGCTGGCTGGCCGACCGGCTCCGCCCCGCCCCGCTCCCCCCGCAGCGGCCCGTCGTCGTCCCGCTGCGCACCGGCCGCCGCGGCGCCTACCTGGACGCCGCGATCCGCGCCAGCCTCGACGCCATTGCCGCCGCACCCGACGGCAGCCTGAACACCACCCTGTACGGCGCGGCCGTCGCCCTCGGCCAGCTCGTCGCCGGCGGCGCCCTGCCCGCGACCGACACAGAGGCCCTGCTGCTGCAGGCCGCCGTACAGGCCGGGCACCCCGAGATCCAGGCGCGGCGCACCATCCAGTCCGGGTTTCGCGCGGGCGCCCACCGGCCGCGGAGCGTGCCCGCGTGAGCACCCCCGACCACGCCAACGGCGTCACCGGCTCGACCGGATCGGACGGGTCGAGCGGGTCGAGCGGGTGGAGGCATGTGCAGGTCGGGTCCGGTCCGGAGACGATCCGCGTCCTCAAAGCCGCCCTGGCCGACCAGCTCCTGCCCGACACCTACGTGTCCGGGGGCGCCCTGGTCCACATGGAGACCATCTCCGGCGGCCAGGCCAGCCCCGCCGCCGACGAAGACTCCCCGCTGCCCGTCACGGCCAGCACGATCACCCCGGCCACCCTGGCCGGTCTGCTGGCCGAACACGCCTACGTCTACCGCATCCGCTCCCGCAAAGACGGCGCCGGAGGAGTCGAGATGTACGAAGAAGAGGTCACCCCACCCCGGGACATCCTCGCCTCCGTGCTGGCCGGGAAGACCTGGCCCAAGCTGCCGCCACTGCGCGGGGTGATCGGCGCCCCGGTGCTGCGCCGCGACGGCACCCTGCTCCAGCGGCCCGGCTACGACCCCGCCACCGGCCTCTATCTGGCCGCCAAGGTCGCCCTGCCCGAGGTGCCCGACCGGCCGACCGCGGAGCAGGTGGACACCGCGCGGGACTTCCTGCTGAATCGGTTCCTGCGGGACTTCCCCTGGGCCGGGCCCGCCGACCGGGCCAACTACCTCGCCCTTGTGGCCACCCCGATCCTGCGGCACTACACCCGCAGCCTCACCCCGTTCGCGCTGATCGACGCCACCATGCCCGCCTCCGGCAAGTCCATCCTCACCGGCGGCCCCGGCATGCTCTACGGCCAGCGCGTCCTGCCCTGGGCCTACACCGAAGAAGAACTCCGCAAATCCATCACGGCTGTTCTGGCCGAACAGGTCGGCGTCGTGGTCTGGGACAACCTCGCCGAGGGCACCGTCATCGACTCGCCCACCCTGGCCCTGCTGGTGACCGCCGGCGTCTGGTCCGACCGCCAGCTCGGCGCCTCCCGCAACATCGCCACCGTCAACGACCGGCTCTGGATGGCCACCGGCAACAACCTCCAAGTCGGCGGCGACATGGCCTCCCGCACCGTCCGCGTCCACCTCGACCCGAACATGCCCCGCCCCGAGCAGCGCGACCAAACCAGGTTCGGCATCCCGCACCTGGACCAGTGGATCACCCTCCCGGCCAACCAGCTCACCGTCCTGTGGCACCTGCTCATCCTGATCCTCGACTGGACCGGCAACGGCGCCCCCCGGGCCGCCGGCCTCTCGATGCGGCAGTTCACCCCCTGGGCGCAATCCCTCGGCGGGTTCCTCGCCCACCACGGCATCGACGGGTTCCTGGCCAACGCCGCCGACGTCCGCGACATCGACGAGGACGAAACCCGCTGGCGCGCCTTCCTCGCCTGCTGGCACCGCCTCCACGGGAACCAGCCCATGACCGCCGCCGACCTACGCCGCTCCGGCGAACCCGACCACATCGGCCCCGGCTACGACGACAACGACCGCTGGGACGGCCAGTTCATCACCACCCACACCGGCCGCCTGCCCAACCCCCTCGCCCTCGGCCGACTCCTCACCGGCCAGATCGGACGCTGGCGCGGCGACCACGTCATCCGCTCGGCCAAGAACGACCGAGGCGACCGGAACGTCTTTTGGGTCGAGCGCCATGAGTGACAGAGCGCTGAAACATCTCCGCATCTCCGCATCTCCGCATCTCCGCAACACACCCTGCGACCAGGCAAAACGCGCGCGGAGATACCAACGATCAATCACCGTCCATCTCCGCAACTCCGCACCCGGTGCGGAGATGACCCCCCTCCTGCGGAGATGCGACCGGCCTGAGCCTTCCCATCTCCGCAACCATCCGCCCAGCTCACAGCCGGTCCTGCGGAGATGCGGAGATGCGGAGATGTTTCAGCCCTCCGCAGCAGAGACGCATCCGGAGCACATTCCGGCCCACCCATAACGACCACGCCATCAAACGCAGAAAGGCAGTCACGACCATGACGACGCGAGCGAAGAGCATGCTCACCATCGCCGAGGTCCTGGACGAGATCGACGTACCGAAGTCCACCTTCTACCGCTGGCTGAACACCGGGCGCGGCCCGAAGTCGCTCAAGCTCCCCAACGGCAAGCGCAAGATCCGACGCCGCGACCTTGACGCCTGGCTCGCCACATTCGAGAACACCACCGCCTAGGAGCAAAGGCATCCATGCTGACTCACGACGTCGTGATCTGGAGCATCCGCAACCGCAAGGGCCGCACCAAGCCGTACCAGCTCCGATGGCGGGTCGGGGCAGAGCCGAAGTCGAAAGCCTTCCTGACCAAGGCACTCGCCGACAACTTCCGCGCCGATCTCCTCAAGGCCGCGAAGAAGGGCGAGCTCTTCGACACGGAGACCGGCCTGCCGGCCTCCTTGCTGCCCACGGCGGCCGAGAAGCCGCCTATGAGCTGGTACGACTTCGCCGTCAAGTACACCGCGATGCGCTGGCCAAGCGCCGCCGCGAAGACACGGGAGAGCATCGTGGACAGCCTGGCCGTGGCCACATTCGCGATGCTCGGCGCCGAGGCGATCGACCTGACGCGAAAGGAGATCCGCGCCGCCATGCACTGGGCACTGATCCCTCGTGAGCATGGCGAGGCCGTACCGGCCGAGCTGGCTCCTGCTCTGCGGACTCTCCAGAAGTCCACGATCCCGCTCGCTGTGATGGCGGATCCGATCGTCGCGCGTCGGGTGAGTGATGCCCTTGGCCTCACTCTCGATCAGAGGCCCGCCGCGGCCGAGACCGCAGCCCGTCGACGCCGGGGGTTGAACACGGCGCTGGAGTACGGCGTGGATCTCGGTGAACTCAAGGAGAACCCGCTCAAGCGAATCAAGCAGAAGAAGGTCGCCAAGGAAGACGTCGTCGACCGACGGGCCGTCGTCAATCCCGAGCAAGCGCGGGAACTGCTCACCGCCGTGTCGTACGTCGGGAGCTGGCGCCGTGCCCGGGGCCGTCGCCTCGTGGCCTTCTACGCCACGCTGTACTTCGCGGGCGTCCGGCCGGCCGAGGCCGTAGGACTGCGGCGAGACGACTGCCACCTACCCAAGGAAGGGTGGGGCCTGCTGACCCTGGCCAAGACCCGCCCGAGCAGCGGCAAGCAGTGGACCGACACGGGGACGGTCCATGACTTGCGCGGCCTGAAGCAGCGAGACCCCCGCGCCGTCCGCGAAGTCCCCATCCCGCCCGAGCTCGTCGCCATCCTCCGCGCTCATCTGGAGGAGTTCGGCACGGCCCCCGATGGACGCCTCTTTCGCAATGAGCGCGGCGGCGTCCTCGGCGCGTCTACCTACTCCCGGGCCTGGGAGGAGGCACGCCGCTTCGCCTTCACCCCGCAGCAGGTGGCCTCTCCGCTGGCCGGCCGCCCGTACGACCTGCGCCACGCCGCCCTGTCCACATGGCTCAACGCCGGAGTGGACGCGACCGAGGTGGCGGCCCGCGCCGGCAACAGCGTGGAGGTCCTCCTGAAGCGCTACGCCAAGTGCCTCGACGGCCGCCAGGAGCAGAACAACCTCCGCATCGAGGCCGCGCTGGCCCCCTGAGATCCGGTCCACAACTGGTCCACAACCAGTGAGCGCCAATGAGAACGGGCGGGACTCCGTGAGACTGGAGACCCGCCCGATCATCTGTTGTTCGCCCTGGTCAGCGGCTTGATCCGCTGGTCAAGGTCTGGTGCCCCCTGCAAGATTCGAACTTGCGCTCCCGGCTCCGGAGGCCGGTGCTCTATCCCCTGAGCTAAGGGGGCTCAACCGGGAACAAGGCTACCAGCACTTGAGGGCCGTTCGTCACACCAATACGGCTGTCTCGACGCCGGGGCGGGCGGATCGGCGAAAACCGCGCGCTCACCCCTCCTCATTGGCTAACTTGGCGCCCGTGGGTGAGCTTCTGGGACGCGTGCTGGTGGTGGATGACGACGAGGTCATCCGGCAGCTCATCGCGGTCAACCTGACCCTTGAGGGGTTCGAGGTCGAGACCGCGTACGACGGGCAGAACTGCCTGGACCGGGTGGGCGACGTCGCCCCCGACGTCATCACGCTCGACGTGATGATGCCGCGCATGGACGGCTGGGAGACGGCGACCAGGCTCCGCCGGGATCCGAGCACCCAGCACATCAAGGTCATGCTGATCACGGCCCGCGCGCAGGAGGACGACCGCAGGCGGGGGTTCGACATCGGCGTGCACGCCTATCTCACCAAGCCCTTCGACCCCGCCGAGCTGATCCAGACCGTACGGGACCTCGTCGAGAGTCCCAGACCGCTCTGACCCGACCAGGACGTACGGCGCCGGGCTGATCAGGCCGGGCCACAGGAACGCCCGCCCGGCCGTCGACCCAGCGCCGATCACGTACATGCTCGCCGGGGCCGGCTGGCTGCGGGTCGTATTCCGGCAATCGCCTCCGGACGATGGCTTTACCGATCACGCGGTGACCGCCGTACTCGACGGGGTAGGGCGGCGAGGGGATCCGAGGGCAGGGCGACCGGCGCAGACCGGCGGCTGACCGGACGGATCGCGGGCGGCCCGGCCAGGTGTGCCGGGCAGCCCTTCTGGGCGAGACCGCGTGTGCCGCTCTGCGATCAGTCGCTGCCATGTGCGGGCCGCACACACCGGACACGCGAGCCTTTCGCCACGGGCACAGCCGCCCATGTCCGCGCATATCCGAGCCACGCCGGCCACTTCATACCGCGCTGCGCCGCGCCCGAGGGCGGCGTGGCCCGCGCCGCCTGGAGGCCGAGCGGAGGGAGCGAACCGATGACCAGTCCCGAATTCCGCAGGAACGCGGAGGAGAAGCCACCGTCACCGCGAGGAAAACGGCCTCGTCTTCTCCTCGGAGTCGCCGCGGCGCTCACGATCGCCACCGGTGCCGGCCTCGCCGCGGCCTGCGCTCCCGGCGACCACGCGCCGTCCCGTGCCGTACCAGCGGGCCAGGCCGGTCAGGTGGATCACGCGAAACAGGAGGGGCCCGGACCGATCCAGTTCGGCGCAGGCCAGCTCGGCCTGGCGGAGCTCGCCTGGCTCCGGCAGGGACAGCCGCAGCCCGGGCGGCCCGGCCAGGACGACTACCAGACCTTCACGAGCCAGACCGGCGCGGTGGACTCGGTGCGGAGTGACTCCATCTCCGTCGGCGGCAGGGCCTACGCCGTGGACGAGTCGACCAGGATCGTCTCCGACTACAAGGGCCTGCAGGGCATCCAGCAGGGCGACCAGGTGTGGGTGATCGGCACGCCGGGCGACAACCCGCGTGCGGTCCTGATCGCGGACGCCAGCCGGCCGCCGCTGCCGGGTCACGGCGGAGGCGGCCCGGCGGCGCCGTCTCCGCCCGGTGCTCCGGGTGCTCCCGGCGCTCCGGGCGAGGCGCCGGGGCAGTCGCCCGGCGGCTCCCCTCCCGCCACGCCGACCGAGTCGGAGTCACCCGCGACCGTCCAGCCCACCGGCTGACAGGGCGAGCACGGGCGGGGACCCTCATGGTCCCCGCCCGGACGGCTCAGGACGTGGCGAACGTGAACCAGTTGAGGTTGACGAAGTCGGCCGGCTGGCCGCTGCTGAAGGTGAGGTAGACCGTGTGCGTGCCGGTGACGCCCGTGATGTTGGCCGGGATGGTCTGCCAGCTCTGCCACCCGCCGGTGTTGCCGACGGCGAAGTCACCGATCGGGGCCTCGGTGAGGCTGTCGAGCCGCACCTGCACCAGGCCGCTCACGCCGGCCGCCGCGCCGGAGGCGACCCGCGCCTTGAACTGCCGCGCCGCCGTCGAGCCGAAGTTCACCTTGTCGTAGCGCAGCCAGTCGCCGTTGCCGATGTAGGCGACGTTCTGCCCGCCGCCGACGTCCTGGGTCGCCTCGAGCTGCGTGCCGCTCTGCGCCTGGTACGCCTCGGCCTGGATGGTGGAACGGGCGTCCACGCCACCCGACGGGTTGCTCGGGGTGGCCGACGGCGACGGGTTGCTCCCGCCGCCGCTCTGCCAGACCGCGACGTAGTCGACGAGCATCGGCCGCCCGGAGACGGTGGCCGAGGTGGGCGTGGAGAAGCCCGCGACCCCGTTGGGGAACCCGCCGCCGACGGCCACGTTGAGCAGCAGGAAGTAGCCGGAGTGGGAGGTCATGTTCGACCAGGTCGTCGCGTCGAGCTGGTTCTGGCTCACGCTGAAGAACTGCTGGCCGTCGACGTACCACCGCAGCTGGTTGGGGCTGACGCTGCGGTCCCACTCGAAGCGGTAGGTGTGGAACGCCGACTGGCAGGACGAGCCGGGGCAGGCCCGGTTCGTGCCGAGACCATTGGTCTCGTTGCACGGCCCGCCGGGGTTCACGCCGCAGTGGAGGGTGCCCCAGACGGCGTTGACGCCGTTGACGTTCTCCATGATGTCGAGCTCGCCGATGGACGGCCAGTTCTGGTAGTTGCCGCGGTACGGCGAGCCCAGGGCCCAGAACGCCGGCCAGTAGCCGAGGGCGGCGTTGCCGGTGACGTTCGGCATCTGGATGCGGCCCTCGATGCGCAGGACCCGCCCGTCGGCGGGCTTGAAGTCGGAGCGGCGCGTCTCGATGCGGGCGGAGGTCCAGTTCTGGCCGCTGCCGATCGGGGTGATGCGCAGGTTGCCGCCGCCGTCCAGGCTGAGGTTCGCCGGGTCGGCCGTGTAGTTCTGGATCTCACCCGTTCCCCAGTTGCCCGGACCTCCGGGGTACGCGTGACCGGTGTCGATGATCCAGTTGCTGGACGACGGCAGCGATCCCGACGAACCGTTGAAGTCGTCGGACCAGACGAGCGACCAGCCGGACGGCGTCGCGGGCACCGACGCCTCGGCGGGCCGTACGGCGAGGGCCGCGACCGCGGCGGTGGCGGCGAGCAGCGCCATCATCGAGCGCCGCCATGGGGAGTGGAGCACACGCATGAGTACCTCTCTCCTCGGTCCGGTCGTCGCGGCGAGGGGATGGGGGGTGCGGGTGGGCCTCACGGGCGGAGACGAATGCACGTCGGTACGGCCGGACGGCGGCGTCCGGCGAGGAGCCGTGAGGGCCCGCGCACCGCGACCGCGGACCACTTGAGCGCCACTGTCCCCTTCGAATCTCACTCGCGTCAAGAGGCTCTGTGAAATCTGAGAGAGCGTTCTCTCCCGTTTAAGGTGGCCATAAAGGCTGACCAGCGAGAGCGCTCTCTGCTCAGATTCCCGCCCGGGTCGGGGCGCCGCGACGAACGGGAAAGCGCCCTGTCAGGAGCCCTGGCCCCAGCGGTAGGCGCCGTACCCGGTCAGCAGCAGGCTGACCGCGCCGGCCGCGGCCCGCAGGGTGTTCCAGGTGGTCCACCGGGCCGAGTAGTCCGACCAGATCCCGGCTGCCCGCGACGGGTCGGCGTGAACCGCCACGGCGGCGAGGGCGTCGTTCATCGGCACGTTCACCACGGCCGTCGGCAGGACCACGCCGGCGGCGTACACCGCCGCGGCCGCGAAGAAGGGCCAGGCCGCGCCGGAACCGGAGCGGGTCAGCAGCAGGGCGCCCGCCGCGGCGGCGGCGACCGGGGCGAGGACGAACGCCGCCAGGAACACCGGGTTCTGGATCCTGGCGTTGACGGCGTTCATGGCGTCGATCGCCGAGGAGGCCGGCGCGGCGTTCAGGCCCGGCATGACACCGACCGAGAAGCCGAAGAAGGTGCCCGCCATCCCGGCGGTCATGAGCATGGACAGGGCGGCCGGAACAGCGACCGGGATGTCCGGTGTCGTCGTCATGGTGATCAGTCAATCGGCGGACGGCGCCGGGCGACATCGCCGAGAAGCTCGTCCGCATACGTGGCCGTCTACGATCTGGCCATGGACGCGCTCGCCGACCTCCTCGACGGGCCCCGGGCGCGCGGGGCCTTCCTGCTGCGGGCGACGCTGAGCCCGCCCTGGTCGGTACGGATCCGGGACGAGGCGCCGCTGTGCCTGGTGGCGATGCTCCGTGACCAGGCGTGGATCACCCCGGACGGGGACCGGACCGTACGGGTGGGACCCGGCGACGTGGCGGTCGTGCGCGGACCGGGCCACTACACGGTCGCCGACGACCCGGCGACCCCGCCACAGGTCGTGATCCATCCCGGGCAGGTCTGCACCACCCCGGACGGCCGAAGCCTGTCGGCGGAGATGGACCTGGGCACGCGCGGCTGGGGCAACGACCCGGACGGCTCGGCCGTGATGCTCGTCGGCGCCTACCAGGCGCGCGGCGCGGTCACCCGGCGACTGCTGGCGGCGCTGCCCACGCTGCTGGTGCTGCCCGGCGACTCCTGGGACGGCTCCCTCGTCACGCTGCTCGGCCGGGAGATCGGCAGGGACGAACCGGGTCAGGAGGTGGTGCTCGACCGCCTGCTCGACCTGCTGCTGATCGCCGTGCTGCGCGCCTGGTTCTCCCGGCCGGACGCGCGGGCTCCGGGCTGGTACCGGGCGCACGGCGACCCGGTGGTGGGGCCGGCGCTGCGGATGCTGCACGCCGAGCCGGCCCGGCCCTGGACGGTCGCCGAACTGGCCGGCCGGGCGGGAGTCTCCCGCGCCGCGCTGGCGCAGCGGTTCGGGAGGCTGGTCGGCGAGCCGCCAATGGCCTACCTGACCGGGCTGCGGCTGGCGCTGGCGGCCGACCTGCTGCGTGAGACGGACGCGACGCTGGAGGCCGTGGCCCGGCAGGTGGGGTACGGCACCGCCTTCGCGTTGAGCACGGCCTTCAAGCGCGAACACGGCGTGAGCCCTCAGCGGTACCGGGAGAGCCTGCGGCACTCGGCCGGTTGAGGGCCGCGAGGAGATACCTGCCCCGGCCTGCGCAGGCGTCCGCCGCCTCGGGCCGCCGGGGCGCCGGGGCGCCGGGGCGCCGGGGCGCCGGGGAAGCGCGCCATGGGCGGGCGGCACGTCGCTCGGGACGTGCCGCCCACCGCGGGCCGTTCGTCAGGACGTGGCGAACGTGAACCAGTTGAGGTTGACGAAGTCGGCCGGCTGGCCGCTGGTGAAGGTGAGGTAGACGGTGTGCCTGCCGGTGACGCCCGTGATGTTCGCGGGGATCGTCTGCCAGCTCTGCCACCCGCCCGTGTTGCCGACGGCGAAGTCACCGATCGGGGCCGCGGTGAGGCTGTCGAGCCGCACCTGCACCAGGCCGCTCGCCCCGCCCGCCGCGCCGGAGGCGACCCGCGCCTTGAACTGCCGCGCCGCCGTCGAACCGAAGTCGACGTTGTCGTAGCGCAGCCAGTCGCCGTTGCCGATGTAGGCGACGTTCTGCCCGCCGCCGGCGTCCTGGGTCGCCTCCACCTGCGTGCCGCTCTGCGCCTGGTACGCCTCGGCCTGGATGGTCGAGCGCGCGTCCACCCCACCGGACGACGGAGACGGCGACGGAGTGGGTGACGGAGACGGCGAACGCGACGGGGACGGCGATGCGGATGGCGACGGGGACGGGGAGGAGGACGTGCCCGCGCTGGTCGCCGTGGACCGGGCCGGGACGGTCAGCGTCCTGCCGTCCGAGAACGTGACGACCCTGGCCGACGAGCCGAAGTTGTGCGCGACGTACGTCCGCGCCGAGCCGTTCACGAACACGGCGGCGGTCGGGCTGTCGGCGGTCACGCCGGGGTCGACCACCCCCAGCCTGGCCAGGTTGTAGATCCAGTGGTAGACGTGCGCGAGCGACTCCCCCGGCTCGGGCGTCAGCGTCGTGTATCCGGCGTCCCACGCGCTCTTGGCCGCGGCCGGGTCGGCGAGCGCCCGGAACTCCCAGATGACGTCCTTCCACTCGACCGCCGGGCCGCCGTTGCCCGCCTCCATCTCTGCCAGGTTCTGCTTCACGTCGGCCTGGTACAGCCCGTGGTAGAGCGACCCGCCGGTGACCGGCAGCGCGTTGATCCCGTGGATCTCCTCGGGGTTGGCGGTCCACCAGGTGGAGTACGCCGCGCCGGAGCCCCAGATCATGCCCGCCGTGTCGTGCCGGAACCCGGCCGGGAAGACCGCGTCGTCCTTGTCGAACCAGTACTGCGCGATCGCCGACGTCTGGGTCGTGTGGAGGTAGACGCCGAGGTCGCGCAGGGCGGTGTCCCCCGTCGCCGCGCCGAGGAGGATCGCCCCGGCCGCGAAGTTCATCGCCTCCGACGACGACTCCTCGTTGTTGCCCGCCGCGAAGCCCTGGTGCCCGGACGCCCAGCCGTTGCCGGCGTACGGGTCGAAGTTGCGCAGGAACGGGAACCGGGTCTCCGACCTGTCCCAGTTGTTCGCGTCGGCGGCCAGCAGCTTCGCCATCGGCGCCCAGCTCGCCGCCCAGGCCGCGTCGTACCTCGCCACGGTCGCGGCGGCCATCAGGTAGTAGCCGTAGTGGAAGTGGTGGTCGTTGACCTCGGTGTCGCTGCCGTACGAGGCCGGGTAGCCGGTGAGCACGCCCCAGGTGGAGTCGTAACGGAACTGCTCGGCGCCCCCTGCGGTGAACCAGCTCTCCAGCTCGCCCTTGAGCAGCCCGAGCAGCCGGTCGCGGGAGGCCGTGTCACCGAGCTGGTCGGCGATCGGCACGAGCTGGGCGAGGCGGCCGAGCGCCTTGCCGGTCCAGTAGGTGTCGGTCGCGCCCTTCCACGGGTCGGCGGCGTTCGCCTCCTGCCTGACGTAGTCGCCGAGCCTCGTCCTGTCGTACGCGCCGAGGTCGGGCAGCGACGGCAGCACGCCGTGGAACGTCTGGGCGGTGGTGAACGACGTGCCCTCGCGCAGCTTCATCGTGCCGCGCGGCGAGACGTACGTGTACGACGTCAGCGGGCTGCTCGTGGCCAGCCACTGGTGGCGGTAGAGCGCCAGCAGCGTCCCGGTCTGCGTGCCCTCCCTGGCCGCCGTCGTCGCCGTGTAGGTGGTGGTGAGCCGCGCCGCCGCCTCGTCGTACGACCAGGTCACCCTCGTCCCCGTGACGAAGCTGAACGCGTACTTGGCGAACAGGTCGAGCGTCGAGGCGGAGGCGTCGGGCAGCACGGCGACCGAGAAGTAGTTCCTCCCGCCGAGCGCGTCGGTCGCGACCGTGCCGCCGAGGCTCCAGTCGGTGCCGGACGGCCCGAAGATCCCGTAGTGGTGGCCGTTCACGGTGACGCCGAGGACGTTGCCCCGGTCGGCCCAGACCGTCGGCGTCGCCACGAACGCGACCCGGGCGTCGCCGCCGCTCGGCGTCGCGTAGACGTACGGCAGGCCGTGCCCGATGGTGGCCCTGAGCGAGCGTGCGCCGTCCGACCAGTACGGCGTGACGGTCCAGTCGGACCAGTCGTCCACCCTGGTGTCGGGCGAGTTGAGGCCGGTGACGCCCAGCGTGAGGTCGCGGGCGTGCGGGAACTCGTACTGCCGTCCGTCGGCGCTGATCAGCGGGGTGGTGGGATAGCTCACCTCCAGCCCGCCGGCCACCGCGTGGAAGGCCAGCGGGTGGCCGTACATGTTCTCGGAGTACGGGTTTCCGGCGTACCGCTGGAAGGCGAGCGACGACCACCAGTCGTTGGTGGGCACCTTGCGGGTGACGTTCGAGGTGACCTTGGGGGTGACCGGGGCTCCGTCGGAGTTCGCGGGCCCGCTCGCGCCGGCGGGCAGGTCGGTGGTGTAGCCGCCCGCCCCGACGGGGACGGTGGCGGCGCCGGCGGGCGTGGCGGGGAGGACGGGCAGGGACAGGGCGAGGGTGGTCAGGACCGCGAGACGGAGTGTTCTGAGGGGAAGGGTTCTGAGGGGACGAGACGGCATGGGCGACCTCCGCTGGGGGGTTCAACGACTGCGGAGGCGGAACCCGGGTCCGGGACCCGGCGGAACGACCTCGGCAGCATTGCTGGAAGCGCTCTCAGCGTGGTTGACGCTAGGCGTGCTGAAATAGGCTGTCAACGCGTGAGGAAAGTTTCACGACGAGTGCGAGAGCGCTCTCTCTAGGAGGAATCGTGCAGGGAGCTGTGAAGCGTTGACCACGGAGACCACCACCACGCCGGGAGCCGGTTCGCCGGGACCGGTGTTCCCCGACGGCTTCGTCTGGGGAGCCGCCACCGCCGCCTACCAGATCGAGGGCGCCGCCGCCGAGGACGGCAGGGCCCCCTCCATCTGGGACACGTTCTCGAAGGCGCCGGGCAACGTCGCCGACGGCCACACCGGCGACGTCGCCTGCGACCACTACCACCGCTACGCCGACGACGTCCGGCTGATGGCGGACCTGGGCCTGGCGGCCTACCGCTTCTCGGTGGCCTGGCCGCGGGTCATGCCCACCGGCGCGGACACGGTGAACGCCGCCGGTCTCGGCTTCTACGACCGCCTGGTGGACGAGTTGCTCGCCCACGGCATCACGCCGTACGTGACGCTGTATCACTGGGACCTGCCGCAGACCCTGGAGGACGCCGGCGGGTGGGCCGCACGGGACACCGCCGCGCGCTTCGCCGACTACGCCGCGGTCGTCCACGGGCGGCTCGGCGACCGCGTCCGGACCTGGACGACGCTGAACGAGCCGTGGGTCGCGGCCTTCCTCGGCTACTGCTCCGGCGTCCACGCGCCGGGCAGACGCGATCCGGCCGCCGCGTTCCGCGCCGCCCACCACCTGCTGCTCGGCCACGGACTGGCGACGCGGGCCCTGCGCGCGGCCGGCGCCGCCGAGATCGCGCTCACCCTCAACCTCTCGCCCGTGATCCAGACGGACGGCGGCGAGAGCGAGGCGAGGGTCGTGGACGGGCTGCTGAACCGGCAGTTCCTCGACCCGGCCCTGCGCGGGCGCTACCCGGAGGAGGTGCTGGAGATCGCCGCGCGCCACGGCGGTCTCGGCCACGTTCAGGACGGCGACCTGGACGTCATCAACCAGCCGATCGACCTGCTGGGCGTCAACTACTACAACCCGACCTTCGTGTCGGTGGCGCCCGGCGAGCCGGCCGCCCCGCCCTTCCCCGGCAGCGAGGGCGTCCGGTTCGATCCGCCGCCCGGCCCGGTGACCGCGATGGGCTGGCCCATCGACCCGGCCGGTCTGGAGACCCTGCTCGTACGGCTGTCGCGCGACTACCCCGAGGTCGGGCTGCTCATCACCGAGAACGGCGCGGCCTTCGACGACCACGCCACCGACGACGCCGTACACGACGACGAACGCGTCGCCTTCCTCGACGGCCACCTGCGGGCGGCGCACGCCGCGATCGCCGCGGGAGCGGACCTCAGGGGTTATCTCGTATGGTCGCTGCTGGACAATTTCGAGTGGGCCTACGGCTACCACAAGAGGTTCGGCATCGTGTACATCGACTACGAGACCCAGCGGCGTGTTCCCAAGGACAGCGCGCTGTGGTATCGCGAGGTCATCAGGCGCAACGGGCTGTAGGGGCCGTAGGGAACAGAGGGCCGCATGAAACTGGGGACCACATGAGACTGGGGACCGCATGAGACTGGGGGACGTATGAAACGACCCACGCTGGAGGCGGTCGCGGCGCGGGCGGGAGTGTCCCGCGCGACCGTCTCCCGGGTCGTCAACGGGCAGCTGACGGTGACCCCGCAGATCAGGGATGCCGTCATGCGCGCCGTCGACGAGCTGGGATACGTCCCCAACTCGGCGGCGCGCAGCCTCGTCACCCAGCGGACGGACTCGGTCGCGCTGGTCGTGTCCGAGCCGCCCACCCGGGTCTTCTCCGAGGACCCGATGTTCTCCACGGTCATCCGGTCGGCCAGCCTGGAGCTGGAGGCCGCCGACAGGCAGGTCGTGCTGATGCTCGCCGGCTCTCCCAAGAGCCACGCGAGGATCGAGCGCTACGTCGCCGGCGGCCACGTCGACGGAGTCATGCTGATCTCCATGCACGGCGCCGACCCGCTGCCCGCCGCCCTCGCGCGGATGGGCGTCCCCGTCGTCTCGTACGGCAGGCCGGCCGTCCCGGTTCCCCTGCCGTACGTGGACAACGACAACGTGGGCGGCGCGGAGAAGGCGGTGCGCCACCTGCTGGACAGCGGCCGGCGGCGCATCGCCACCATCGCCGGCCCGCAGGACATGATCGGCGGCCAGGACCGGCTCACGGGTTACCGCGACGCGCTGCGCGACTCCGACCGCCGCTCGATCGTCGCCGTCGGCGACTTCACCCGGCAGTCCGGCGCCGTCGCCATGCGCCACCTGCTCCAGGACGACCCGCACCTCGACGCCGTGTTCGTGGCCAACGACCTCATGGCGATCGGGGCGCTGCAGGCCCTGCGCCAGGCGGGCCGCCGGGTGCCGGACGACGTGGCGGTCGTCGGCTTCGACGACATCGAGGCGGCCCGCTACACCGAGCCTCCGCTCACCACGATCAGGCACCCGGTCAGCGAGCAGGCCGCCGCGATGGTCCGGCTGCTGCTCGGCCTCCTCCGGGGTGGCCCGGCCACGCCCGTGGTCCTCCCCACCGAACTCGTCGTCCGCGAGTCCGCCTGAACTCCCCGGGACCGGTCAGGACGCCGTGGTCAGGGACTCCACCGGCAGGCCGGCCTCGACCCAGTCCTGGATGCCTTCCCGGTACTTGCGCACGTCGGTGTATCCGAGCGCGGTCAGCCGGTTGGCCACGGCCTGGCTGTTGGGGCAGGAGGGGTTCGAGCAGTAGGTGACGATCGGGGCGTTCTTGTCCGGGAGCAGTTCGGCGGCCCGCTCGGCGACCTCCGCCTCCGTCAGCGGGATCGCTCCCGGGAGGTGCTGCTGGGCGTGGTACTCGCCGCCCAGCGCGTCGACGACGGTGACGACGCCGGCGTCGATCGCGGCCTTGAGCTCGTCCCTGCTGATGAGCGCGGTCATTGCGTCCTCCAATTAACTGGACTACAGTCCGTTTGTGTGAACGCCTCAGAAATTACCGGACCACAGTCCGGTTCGTCAAGGGACCTCACCTCTTTGCTGGCGGACCCGCCCCGCGAACGCGCGGACGCCGCCCGCAACCGGCTACGGGTGCAGGAGGCGGCGGCGAAGCTGTTCCGCGAGCACGGCGTCGAGGCCGTCTCGATGGACGCGGTGGCGGCGGAGGCCGGGGTGGGCAAGGGCACGCTGTTCCGCCGATTCGGGGACAAGTCGGGCCTGGTGGCCGCCCTGCTCGACGACAAGGAACGGGACCTGCAGGAGCGCATCCTGTCCGGGCCGCCGCCGCTGGGGCCCGGCGCCCCGGCGGGCGACCGGGTGCGGGCCTTCGTCGCGGCCTACACCGACTACCTCGTCGAATACCTCGATCTGCTCCGCGTCTCCGAGACCGCGAGCCCGGGAGCCAGATATCGGATCGGCGCCTACCGTTTCTGGCACCGCCACCTGGCGATCCTGCTCGCCGAGGCACGTCCCGGCGCGGACGCCGACTACCTCGCCCACGCGCTGCTCGCCCCGCTCGCCGCCGAGCACGTCACCGCCGTGCTGCGCGAGTGCGACGCGGCGCGGGTCGCCGCCGGTCTGACCGTCCTCGCGGACGCCCTGGTCTCAGGGCCGGCGGCCGGTTGATCGGCCCGTCCGGCAGCCCACTTGCGTCTTCAGGCGAGCGCGCCGGTGATGCGGGTGAGCGCGTCGAAGGAGGCCAGGCCGTACGCGTGGAAGTCCACGGCCCCGGCCCCGGCCGTACGGGCGGCGCGAACCTTGGCGGCGAGCCGGTCGGCCGAGTCGGTGTCCGGGGCGCCCGGACGCAGAACGACCCGCAGTTCGGGGTTCTTGCCGATCGAGCGGCGGTAGGCGGCGACGTCGTCGGCGATCCGGGCGGGATCGCGAGCGTAGCCGAGGACCGCGAACGACGGGACGAGGTCGCCGAGCGCCACCAGGTCGATCCCGAGCTGCCAGGAGTCGTGCGCGGCCAGGGCGGCCGAGGGCAGCCCGTGGGCGTAGCCCTTCGCCGCCCCCGTCGCGTCCGCGAACGTCAGCCGCGCGCCCTCCGCCGTGACGGCGGCCGCGACCTCCCCCACCAGCGAGGTGACGCTCTCGGAGCGGGCCCGCGCGTACGCCACCGCCTCCGGACCGGCGTAGGCCGTCAGCGCCGCCCGCGTGACCTCGCCCTCCGCGGGGGGATCGCCGTCCAGCACGCCCCCGACGATCCTCGCGCACTCCTGCCTGGCCGTCTCCGCGTTCACCCCGAGGTCGGCGGCCCGGCTCATGCAGTGGGGGCAGAAGCACAGGCCGAACAGGAAGGCGTCCATCGGCCCGAGCGGCACCGAGCACCGCTCGTAGCCGAAGGCCGCGAAGTGCAGCGACTCGGCCACGACCGTGTCCACCCCTTGCCGGGCGACGGCCCGGGCCAGCGCCACCGCGTACGCCCGCACGTCGGGGTGCGCGGGACACAGGTCCGCCGGAGCGCCGCGATCACCGAAGCAGTTCTCCACGGTCACGTCGGGGTGGGCCAGGCCGATCGCGCTGTTGCGCAGGAAGACGGCCCAGCCGTGCAATCGCAGCCCCCGCTCGGCGCAGGCCGCGCGTAGTTCCTCGATCGGCCGGTCCTCCGCTCCCGGCTGCACGGGCGGGGCCAGGCGCAGCCCGCCGAACAGGTCCTCCGGCGGGGGGAAGTGGACGCCGTCGCGGCGCAGCGTCAGCCGCGTGGCGCCGTGCGGGGTGACGTCCCTGGCCTGGTGGTAGGCCGCGGCCACCGCGACGCCGCGAACGCCGTACGCGGAGGCCCGGTCGAGCAGCCCGCGCACACCCTCGGCGCGCAGGTCCTCGACGAAGACGTACAGAGCGCTGTCCATCGATCAGCGGCCCCCCTCGCCCTCTCCCGACCACCTCGGTGGATCGTACTGGACACCGTCCCGGGAGTAGACTCGCGCCCTCGCACCGATGATCACAGAGGGGATCGGGCATGAGCGGCGACCCACGAATCGAACGGGCCGGCACGCTCTACGAGCGGGCGGTCTTCGGCGGCGACGCCTCGGCGCTCACCGAGGCCGACCGGGAACTGGACGCGGTCGAGGCCGATCTCGCCCTGGCTCGGGGACGGGTCGTCCACGCGCGGTCCCTGGAGGGCGGCGAGGAGGACCCTCGTGAACCGGACCTGTTCGGACGGGCCGCCGATCTCTACCGGCGGCTCGGCGACCTGCGCGGCGAGGGCGAGGCGCTCTTCTGGATCGGCTGCTTCCACCAGGTCGTACGGCGCGACCACGCGGCGGCCGGGACCGCGTTGCGGCGGTCGTACGAACTCGCCGAGGCGACCGGCGACACGCTGACGATGTCGTACGCGCTGAGGCACCTGGGCGTCGCCGAGCACATGGCCGGACGGCTGGAGCCGGCGCGGGAACTCCTGGAGGAGTCGGCGCGGCTGCGCCGGGAGATCGGTTTCCAGCCGGGCGTCGCCGCCAACCTGGTCGGGCTGGCCTACATCGCCGCCGCGCAGAACCGCGGGGAGGACGCCCTGCGGCTGCTCGGCGAGGCGGCCCGGCTCGCGGAGGAGAGCGGTGCCGAGGGCATCGCGCGGCAGGTCGCGGAGGCCCGCGCGGCCCTCTGACGACCGCGGCGCTCCGATTCGCCGTACGTGCTGCGTTCGATGAAGTGTTCGATATAGGGTGTGACCGACGGTGATGGAGAGCTCTCGCTTTCCGCCGGCCTGATCCCGCCTGCCAAGAGGAGCGAGCACGTGACCGAACCCAGGACGCACACCCTTGAGCTGCCCGGCTGCGTGCTCCACTACGACGTGCGGGAGGCCGGGCAGAGCGACGCGCCGATCCTGCTGATGATCGGCTCGCCGATGGACGCCCGGGGGTTCAACGCCCTGGCCGGGCACTTCCGGGATCGCACGGTGGTGACCTACGACCCCCGCGGGATCGAGCGGAGCACCCGGACCGACGGCGCCGCCGAGTCGACGCCCGACCTGCACGCCGACGACCTGCACCGGCTGATCGACGCGCTCGGCGGCGGCCCGGTGGACGTCTTCGCCAGCAGCGGCGGGGCGGTCAACGGGCTCGCTCTCGTGGCCCGGCACCCGGAGCAGGTGCGCACGCTCGTGGCGCACGAGCCCCCCATCGCCCAGGTGCTGCCCGACCGGGAGCAGGCGCTCGCCGCCGTGGCCGACATCCGGCAAACGTACGACAAGGAGGGCTTCGGCCCGGCGATGGTGAAGTTCATCGCGGTCGTCGGCCACCAGGGCGAGATCCCGGCCGACTTCGCCGACCAGCCCAGGCCGAACCCGGCCGAGTTCGGGCTGCCGGCCGAGGACGACGGCACCCGCGACGACGCGCTGTTCGCGCAGAACCTCGTGACCTGCACGCACTACGAGCCCGACTTCGAGGCGCTGCGCGCGGCCCCGGCCCGCGTCGTCGTCGGCGTCGGCGTCGAGTCGGAGGGGCAGCTGGCGTACCGCGCGGGCGTGGCGGTCGCCGAGCGGCTCGGCACCAAGGCCGTGACGTTCCCCAGCAACCACGGCGGGTTCCTCGACGACACGTTCGGCATGCCGGGCGACCCCGACAACTTCGCCGTCACGCTGCGCGAGGTCCTCGCCGGCTGAACCACACCCAGGCCACGTCCGGGCCCGGTCAGGCCACGTCCGGGCGCGTCCGGGCACGGCCAGGCCGTGGCTTGAGCACGACCAGAGCCGGGCCCGCGCACCACAGGCACGGTGTCGGTCAGGCACGGTGTCACTTGGCCACGGTGTCAGCACGGTGTCACTCGGGCGTGGTGTCACTCGGGCACGGTGTCAGCACGGTGTCAGTCGGGCGTGGTGTCAGTCGTAGGCGTATCCGCGGTCGGGGGCGGGGCAGTCGCCGCCCTGCAGGACCGGCCGCTTCGCCAGCACCTCGCGGGCGCGGGCGCGGGCGAGGTTCCAGTCGTTCCAGGAGTCCGGCCGGTCGAGACGGTTGACCGCCACGACGTCCCGCAGCACGCAACTGCGGTCGGGCTCGGGCAGCCTGTCCAGGATCGGCACGGCCTCCGCCCCGAGATCGCCCAGGTAGCCGTGGTCGAGCCGCTCCACGCCGCGGATCGTGAGCTGGGTCTCGGCCACCCGCGCGTCAGGGTCCGAGACCGCGAACGCCAGCAGCGACACCCCGGTGAGCAGCACCAGCCCGCGGAAGAACCATCCGGCGCCGCGGCCGGCCAGGCGGACCGCCCCGGCCGCCGACACCAGCACGAACACCGCGCCGAGCCACCAGATCGTCGCCTCCACCGAGGCCCGCAGCCGCGACAGGCCGTACGCGTCGGTGTAGAGGCCGAGGCGGTGCAGCGCCGACGCGAGGATGACCAGCGTGAACGCGCACAGCAGACCGAGCAGCACGGCCAGCAGCCGGCGGTCGGTCCGGCTCTGCCGGCGCAGCAGCGCTACCGCCCCCGCGACGATGCCGAGCACGAAGACGCTGACCGTGACGAGTTCGAAGAAGCCGGATCTGGCGTACTCGGCGTAGGTGAGGCCGGCCGTCGACAGCACCCTGCGGCTTCCGCCGAACAGCACCGTGATCTGCACGGTCACGAACGCCGCGAACAGCAGGTTCAGCCCGATCAGCGGGATCATCCACACCTGGCGGCCGAGGGACATCCGCAGGTCGGGCGGGGTGGGCTCGGCCACCGGACGCAGGCCCACCAGCACCGCCGCCACGGCCAGCACGGCGAACACGCAGAACACGAAGATCCGGTACGGCAGGTCCCAGGCCCAGTCGGGCGTCCGCAGCAGGTCGCGGACGAACGCAGAGAAGACGGCGTCGGCCGAGGCGAACAGCAGGCCGAAGACGGCCAGGAGCACGACGGTGACGGCGGCGCCGACCAGGGTGGGCAGCACGCGGCTACGCCGCGCCAGGTTCCGGACCGGCCCGGCCAGGAACCACGGCACCGGCAGCATCGCGAAGACGACCGAGATCCCTCCTCTGATCACCCCGAGCCAGCCCCGCCCGCCGCCGGACAGCGCGAGCGACCCCACGGCGAACGCCGCCAGCAGCACCGGCGCGACCAGCCATTCCGCGTCGCGGAAGAGGGCGACGGCAACCAGCGCGTACGCCAGCAGGCCGAGGGTCACCGTCCACGGGGTGAGCCGGCCGCGCCGCCGCGGCAGCACCGCCGGGAAGGCCGCCGCCCCCAGCGCGACCGCCGTCAGCACGGAACCGAGCCCGGCCGACGCGTACGGCAGGGCGACGGCCGCGACCAGGCCCGCCGCCCCGGCGGCCGGCAACAACCACCGGGGCGCGTCCGGCAGATCCGGCCGGGGGAACAGCGGCGGCGGCACGTACGCCGGCGCCTCGCTCCACGGCGTCTCCCCCCACGGTCTCTCGCCCCGCAGCGCCTCCCCCGGCCGCCTCTCGCCCTGCGGCGGCTGCCCCTGCGGTGCCCCGGCGTACCGGTGGACCGGGGACGAGCCGAAAGCGGCGCCCGCGGCCGCGCCTCCGACGGTGAACAGCAGGATCGCGGCGGCTCCCAGCAACCCCTCGCCGTACACCCCGAGGACGGCCGCCGCGATCAGCCCGGCGAGGAAGCCGCCCACCATGCCGAGGCCCGCGCCGAGAGCCGCCCTGGCCGACCGCCCGTGCCGAGCCTGGGCGAGCGCGGCGTACGGCCAGGTCACGGGCGGACTGGCGGGTGGATCGACTGGCGGACCCACGGGCCCCCCGCGCTCCCCTCCCCACGACGACGCCGAGACGCCCCGCCGGTGCTCCTCTCCGCGCTCCACGCCCCACATGTCGTCCTGCATGTCATCCCGCATGCCGCCCCTCGCGTCACCCCACGTGTGCTCCCGGGCGGAGTCGTCCGCCGGACCCGCCGAACTCACCGGACGCACTGGAGGCACAGGGTGCGCTGGCGCCAGGGGCACGGACACCTCGGGGTGCGTGCCTCGCACCCCGGCCGGGACAGCGCCGCGCCCCTCCGCAGGCACGGCCGGGACGGCGCCGTGCCGCTCCGCATGACCGGCTGCGGCCACCCCACGCTCCGCGTCACCGTCCGCAAGCTCGCCGTTCACATGCCCGCCGTCCGGAAGCCCCGCCTCCGCAGGCACGGCCGGGACCACGCCGTGCCGCTCCGCATGACCGGCCGCGACCACCCCACGCTCCGCGCCACCGTCCACAAGCTCGCCATCCCGAAGCGCGGCCGGAGTACCGGCATCCCGTAGTCCCCCAGCGGGTGGAGCCGGCAGACCGGTTCCCTCGCGTTGATCGTCGGAACAGCCTCCGCGGGCCTGCCTGGCGTTCATGGTCCCCCTTCGCTCACCGGCGTGGACGGGCGCGTCCACGCCCTCGCCGGCCGCCGGTTCCCGGTGCCGTGGTAGCGCGACGACCATCCGGCATCCCCCGGCCGGTCCGTGACCGTCTCTCACCGGCGGCGGGTCGGCCACGCCGATCGTCCCGCCGTGCAACTCGGCGATCTCCTTCGCGATCGCGAGGCCCAGCCCCGCGCCACCCGCGTCCGCGGCCCGCCCGGCGTCGAGCCGGGAGAAGCGCTCGAACACCCGGGCCCGCTCCCCCGGCGGGATGCCGGGGCCGTCGTCGATCACGCTGATCTCCAGGGCCGGCCCGGCGGCCCGCGTCTCCACCCGGACCCTCCCGCCCGGGGGGCTGTGCCGTACGGCGTTGTCGAGCAGGTTGGCCAGCACCTGCGCGAGCAGGGCCGGATCGGCGGCGAGGACGGTCCCCGGCGGCACCGCGCTCTCGACGGTGACGTCGTCACGCGCGATCGACGCCTCCGAGACCGCCTGGCGGCACAGCGACGCGAGGTCGAGGTCCTCCGGCTCGATCAGGCGCGCCCCCGAGTCGAGCCGCGAGAGGTCGAGAAGCTGGGCCACGAGACGGCCCAGCCGCTGCGTCTGGGCGAGGGCCGTGCCCAGGGTGTCGAGGTCGGGCGGCGACACGCCGTCGACGACGTTCTCCAGCACCGCCTGCAGACCGGCGATCGGGGTGCGCAGCTCGTGGCTGACGTTGGCCACCAGGTCGCGCCGCTGCCGGTCGACCTCCGCGAGGTCGGCCGCCATCGCGTTGAAGGCGCGGGCCAGTTCGCCCACCTCGTCCCGGGAGGTCGCCGTCACCCGCAGGCCGTACCGGCCCTTGGCGATCGTCTGCGCGGCGGCGGCCATCTCGCGCAGCGGCCGGATCATGCCGCGGGCGAGGAACTGGACCATGATCATCGCTAGTGCGACGGCGATCGCGATCCTCAGATCGCGGGACAGGCCGGAGTTGATGCCCACCTCGTTCACGACGAACGCCGCGACCACGGCGAGCACGATCACGATCCCGAGCTTGACCTTGATCCGGCCGAGGAAGTCGAGCGGCCTCATCGCCTGGCTCTCCCTTTCGCGGCGCGCGTCACGGACGGACGAGCGCGTAACCGACGCCGTGAACGGTGCGGACGACCTCGGACCCGAGCTTGCGCCGCAGGGCGCGGATGTGGCTGTCCACGGTCCGGGTCGCGGCGGCCTCGGAGAAGCCCCAGATGTCCGAGAGCAGCCGCTCCCGCTCGAAGACCTGGCCGGGACGCTCGGCGAGGCGCCGCAGCAGGTCGAACTCGGTCCGGGTGAGCTGCGCCTCGGTCCCGCGCACGAACACGCGGCGCTCGGCGGTGTTGATCTCGACGTCGCCGATCCGGATCACCGTCTCCTCCTGGGCCAGCAAACCGGCCCGCTCAACCCGTCGCAGCAGCGCGTGGATGCGGGCGACGAGTTCCCGCATGCTGAAAGGCTTGGTGATGTAGTCGTCGGCGCCCACGCCGAGGCCGACCAGCACGTCGGTCTCCTCACCGAGCGCGGTCAGCATGAGCACCGGCACCGGGCGGGCGGCCTGCATCCTGCGGCAGACCTCCAGGCCGTCCAGGCCGGGCAGCAGCCGGTCGAGGACCACCAGGTCGGGCTCGGCCTTGGCGTAGGCCGCGAGCGCCCCCTCGCCGTCGCCCGCCACCCGCACGTCGAAGCCCTCCGCGAGGAGCCTGAGGCGTACGGCGTTCGCGATGGTCTGGTCGTCCTCGACCACGAGCACACGGCGTTGCTGGGGGAAGGCCATGCACGAAGCGTAGGACCCGCCTGTGCAGAAGCGCCGTCCGCGACTGTGCAGATCCCGTGCAGCGCACACCGCGGATCCCCTGCGGCGCACACCGCGATCACCTGCGGCGCACCTCTGCGGGTCCTCCTTGCGGCCCATCACGCCGCGGCGGGCGGGCGTGGTGAGGTGCCCGTACCCCCGTGACCTGCGGCGGCGTCCGCGCCGATTCCGCCGGTCGTGGTTTCGGGTCCCGGTTCCGGGTAGCCCGGATATGACCAGGAAGGAGGCGCTATGGACCGCCAGTCAAGGCCGGAGACCATGCGGGAGAACGACGTGATCGATCTCCTGATCCAGCAGCACGCCCTCATCCGGGAGCTGTTCGACGAGGTGGACAGATGCCGTGGGAAGGAGCGCAAGGAGGCCTTCAGCCGTCTCGCCCGGCTGCTCGCCGTACATGAGACGGCGGAGGAGGAGATCGTCCACCCCTTCGCCCGGCGCAAGCTGGTCGGCGGGGACGCGATCGTGGACAACCGGCTGCAGGAGGAGGAAGAGGCGAAGGAACTGCTCAGCCGTCTCGACGAGATGGACGCGACGGCGCCGGGGTTCACCCAGGAGCTGGAGAGGCTCAGGGCCGCCGTGTTCGCGCACGCCGCCGCCGAGGAGCGCTATGAGTTCTCCGAACTGAAGGCGTGCACGTCCGAGGGCCAGCGCAGGGCGATGGCCGTGGGGGTCAAGGCCGCGGAGGCCATCGCACCCACGCACCCGCACCCTGGGGTCACCTCACCGACCGAGAACATCCTGATGGGCACCCCACTCGCGATCATGGATCGCGCCCGCGACCTGATCCGCAAGGCGATGGGCAAGCCCGAGTCCGGCGAGGGCTGAGCTCCCCGCCGGGACGTGCGGAACTCGCCGCCCGCCCCGGGCGTTGTCCTGGCGACGCGGACGATCCCCCACTGGGGATCCACACGAAAGGCCTGACGATGTCGCCACTGGGCAAGTACTACGTGGGCGCGGCGGTGGTGGCCGTGCTGGTGTTCATCCTGCCGGTGCCGACGATCCTGGCCTGGCTGATCACGCTCGGCGTGCTGGGTGCCCCGGTCGCCGCCTACTTCATGCTCGACGAGTCACAGCGGACGCGCCTGCGGCGCATCCGGCGGCGTCAGATCGGCGGCTGAGGCCCCGGCGCAGGAAGGTCCCGGCCGCTCCCCGTACGGGATGCGGCCGGGACCTTTCACGCTCTCACGAGGTGGCGGCGATCGTCCTGCGGACGCGCTCGGTGACGCTGCGCTCCAGCACGAAGGACAGGAACGGGATCGTGCCCGACACGAGCACGAGCAGCAGGTAGCCGATCGACCAGCGCGCCTTGATCAGGCCCAGGTTGATCGCGGCCACCAGGTAGACCATGTAGAGGAAGCCGTGGATCGGCCCGACCACCGCGACCATCGTGCCGTTGTCGAAGCCGTACTTGACGACCATGCCGACACAGAGCACGAGCAGCATGACGCCGACGACGTACGCCATGACGCGGTAGAAGTTGAGCGCGGACTCCACGTCGATCAACACCTCTGCTGGGGAAACGGTCACCACACGATATCCGTGCCGGCCGCCGGTTCCGGTTCCAGGGCCCGGAGCGGGGCGCGTCAGGCCTCCATGGGCGCGGCCGGCCCCGCGGACTCCGGCGTCGCCGGCTCCTGCCGCCGCCCGCGCAGGGTGTCGCGGACGAAGTGGAACCACATGTACACGGCGAACAACGCGAAGACCCACCACTGGAGCGCGTAGGCGAGGTTCCGCCAGGTCAGGCCACCGCCGATGGTCGGGGCGGGCACGGCCACGGGCGTCACGCGGGAGGGCGGCTCCTGGGCGGTGGCGACGACGAATCCGTCCCGCACCCGCGCGTCGGGCCACATGTTGATCAGCTCCGCCGTCGACACGGTCGCCACCTGGCCGCGCGGGAGCAGCCCGGTGCGCTGCACGTCGTCGGTCTGCTCCGCGGGCCGCAGCCGTCCGCTCACCGTGACCGGGCCCTCCGGCACAGCGGTCGCGGGATCCCCGGCCGAGGAGACCCAGCCGCGTACGACCGGGACGACCGTGCCGTCCGCGAGCCGCAGCGGGGTGAGCAGCCAGAATCCGTCTCCCCGGGCGGCCCGCCCGCCGGGCGCGGCGACGTCGGCGACCCGGTCGGCCACCAGGAGCTGGTTCGCCGCGTCGTAGGCGCCCGTCGCGGTCACCTTGCGGCCCACGGCGTCCACGCCGACGTACCGCCCGACCTGGGTCAGTTGCGTGACGGCGACCGGAGCGGGATCGGGGGCCCGTCGCGGCGCGCCCGACGACTCGAAGACGCCGAGCTGCCAGCGGCCGAGGAACGTGAACGACACGAGCACCCCGATGACCAGCAGGTGCAGGGCAACCAGCCGGGGAGACAGAAGGGTGCGGAGCATGGTTACCACGCTATCCGCCGCCCGCGGCGGTCCCGCACGCGCGCCGTGGTTGCCCGGCGACCGGCGGGAACGCCCGTCCGTCCGCGCTCCGGCACCGGGAGAGCGCGAAATCCGACAAATCGCGGCCAGGGGACCGCACGTGTCGCTAGAGTCGTGCCATGTCCGACCCTCAGATCGACCCGGCCGGAAACACTCAGGCTTTCCGGGTGTTCGCTCAGCAGCAGGACGCGGAGATCTCCAAGGAGCAGCCGTCCCGCCTGCCGATGTGGATCGCCGTCGGCGTGGCGCTCGTCGTCGTCCTCGCCGTAGTGGTGTACCTCCTGGTTCGCTGACATACCTGTACCAGCCGCCGACGACCGCGCCCGTCGGCGGCTTCACCATGCCTGGGCGATCTCTCGGGCGCGGTCGCCTGCTGGTTCAGCGGTGGGTGGAGACCACGAGGGCGCTGCCTCCGCCCCGCCGTGCGGGCTCGGCGACGGCCTGGACCCTGCCGTTCCGGAGGAACTCCAGGCCGGTCGCCGCGCCGATCTCTCCCGCCGGGGGCCCGGGGACGTCCGTCAGCGTGTGACCGAGCGCCGTCAGTTCCGCGCCGTACCGCTGGGTGAACGCGGGCTCGGCCTGGGTGGCGGCGCTGTTGCGCTGGGAGGCGCGCGGCGCGGCCACGGCGTCGGGCAGGGACATGCCGAAGTCGAGCCGGTTGACCAGGATCTGCAGCACGGTCGTGATGATCGTGGCGCCGCCGGGCGAACCGACGGCGAGCAGCGGGCTGCCGTCCTTGAGCACGATCGTGGGGGCCATGGACGACCTCGGGCGCTTGCCGGGAGCGGGCAGGTTGGGGTCGCCGGGCGCCGGGCCGAAGGTGAAGTCGGTCAGCTCGTTGTTGAGCAGGATGCCGCGTCCCGGCACCACGATCCCGCTGCCGCCGGTCTGCTCGATCGTGATGTTGTAGGCCGCCACGTCGCCCCAGCGGTCGGTCACCACGAGGTGGGTGGTCTCCGGGCCCTCCTTCTTCTCCTCCGGCGCCGAGGCGGCGGGGGCGGCGGCTGGACAGGCGGAGTAGGAGCCGTCGGGCGATCCGGGCGCGGCGGGGTGCGGCATCGCCCGCGGGCCGATCAGGCAGGCGCGCTCCTTCGCGAACCCGTCCGACAGCAGGTCCCCGAGCGGCACCCGCGTGTACGCGGGGTCGCCGACGTAGGCGTTGCGGTCGGCGAAGGCGAGCCGGGAGGCCTCCAGGTACTCGTGCAGGCCGATCTTCGGCAGCGCCTCCAGGATGTTGAGCGCCTCGCCCACCGTCGATCCGCCCGAGGAGGGCGGCGCCATGCCGTACACGTCCAGGCCCTTGTACGTGACCTTGGTCGGCGGCCGTTCGAGCGCGCGGTACGCCCTGAGATCGCCCACCTCCATGAGCCCGGACCGGACGTTCCGGGTGGCGCCGTCGCGCACCGGCGGCTTCTTCACCGTGGCGACGATCTCCCGGCCGAGGTCACCCCCGTACAGCCAGGCGGGGCCGCGGATGCCCAGCTCACGGTAGGTGCGCGCGAGGTCGGGGTTGCGGAAGGTCGACCCGACCGGCGGCGGCTGCCCGCCCGGCAGATAGAGCGCGGCGGTCGAGGTGAAGTCGGCGAACCGTTCGGCGTTCTGCTGGGTCTGGTCGTAGAACGTCTGGTCGACGACGAAGCCCCTGTCCGCGATCTCGATCGCGGGACGCAGCGCCTGCCGCAGCGACATCGTGCCGTACTTCCGCAGCGCCAGGTCCCACTGCGCGACGCTGCCCGGCACTCCCACCGACAGGCCGCTGCTGACCGCCTCGGCGAACGGGATGCCCTCCAGGGCCGTCGAGGTCATCGCCCGGGGGGCGGTCTCGCGGCCGTCGATCGTGGTCACCTTCCGGTGCCGCGCGTCGTAGTAGACAAGGAAGCCGCCGCCCGCGAGACCGGCCGAGTAGGGCTCGGTCACGCCGAGCGCGGCCGCTCCCGCCACCGCCGCGTCCATGGCGTTGCCGCCCTGGCGCAGCACCGTGAGGGCGGCCTTGCTGGCGTCCAGGTCCACGGTGGCCACCGCCCCGCCGTACCCCTCCGCGACGGGCCGTTTGACCTCCTTGGGAGGTGGCGCGTGCGGGGCTGGAGCCGCCTGGGCGGGCGGGGCGAGCAGCCCCGCCAGCGTGAGCACTCCCAGCGACGTGACGACGACACTCCTCATGCGCCCGGCACCTCCACCACGTGAGCGATCACTCCAGCATGACTCACTCGAGTAAAACCGAAGCGGGAATGTCCACTTTTGGACGCCCGCCCCGGCTACTCCCCCGGACGTACGGGGCCATGCGGCCACGGTCGGATGCGACCATCGGCGGGAAGGGCCTAGCGTGCGGATGTGCGCTCCCGTTCCGACTTGTATCACCGCGTCGATCCCGTTCTGCCGGTCGTCGTCGGGATCGCCCAGGTGTTCCTGACGGTGGCCGCCCAGTATTGGCAGTTGCGCAACCCGGACCTCGGTCGGGTGCCGCTGACCTGGTGGGGCTGCCTGTTGCTGCTGGTCGGGCCGGGCGCCATCGCGCTGCGCCGCCGCGCCCCGGTCGTCGCGCTGGTCGTCACGCTCACCGCGACCTCGGTCTACATGCTGTTCGGCTACGCGTACGGACCGGTGTTCCTCAGCCCGATCATCGTGATCGTCAGCGCGGTGGGGAACGGGCACCGCCGCGCGGCGTGGTCGGCGTCGGGGGCGTTCTTCCTGTTCGTGGTCGCCTACGCCACCTGGTTCATCCCCCACCGGGCGGGGCTCTTCCACCACACCGCGGTGGCCGCGTACCTGCTGCTCACGCTGACCGTCGCGGAGTGGCACCGGGTGCGCCGCGAGCGCCTGGCCGAACGCCGGCGGGTGGCGCGCGAGGAGGCCAGACGGCAGGCCAGCGAGGAACGGCTGACCATGGCCCAGGAGCTGCACGACGTGCTCGCCCACAACATCTCGCTGATCCACGTGCAGGCGTCCACCGCGCTGCACCTGCTGGACGATCATCCGGAACAGGCCCGCACCGCGCTGACCGCGATCAAGCAGGCGTCGCGAGACGTGCTCACCGAGATGCGCGGGGTGCTCAGCCTGCTGAAGGACGGCGCGCCGCGGTCCCCCACGGCCGGGATGGCCCACCTCGACGGCCTCGCCGCGGGCAGCGGCCTGCCCGTGACCGTGGAGGTCGCCGGGGAGCCGCGCCCGCTGCCCCCCGGCATCGACCGGGCCGGTTACCGGATCGTCCAGGAGTCGCTCACCAACGTCTCCCGGCACGCGCCGGGCTCCCGCGTGACGATCAACGTCGCGTACGCCGCCGAGGAGCTGCGCCTGGTGATCGAGGACGACGGCGCCGGGACGGCGCGCGCGGTGGCGGGGCTGGGGGGCGGCAACGGCATCCCCGGCATGCGCGAGCGGGCGGCGGCGCTCGGCGGATCGCTGTCGGCCGGTCCCCGGCCGGGCGGCGGCTTCCGCGTGGCGGCCCGCCTTCCCCTGCCGCCGGCACCCACGCCACCGACACCCCTGCTATCAGTGCCCCCGTACACGGAACCGGAGGAACCGAAGTGATCCGCGTGCTGCTCGCCGACGACCAGGCCCTGGTGCGGGCCGGGTTCCGGGCCCTGCTCGACGCACAGGAGGGCATGACCGTCGTGGGCGAGGCGGGCGACGGCGAGCAGGCCGTCCTGCTGACCCGGGACCTGCGCCCCGACGTGGTGCTGATGGACATCAGGATGCCCGGCACGGACGGCCTGACCGCCACCCGCCACATCGCCGGCGACCCAAGTCTCGCCGACGTGAAGATCATCATGCTCACGACGTTCGAACTGGACGAGTACGTCTTCGAGGCGCTGCGCGGCGGCGCGAGCGGCTTCCTGGTCAAGGACACCGAGCCGGCCGAGCTCATCCAGGCGGTCAGGGTGGTGGCCGGTGGCGACGCGCTGCTGTCCCCCGGTGTGACACGCCGTCTCATCGCCGAGTACGCCGCCCGGGCCAAGGAACCGGGCGTCACCACCGGCCTCACCCCGCTGACCGAGCGGGAGCGGGAGGTGCTCGCCCTCGTGGGCGCCGGCATGACGAACGACGAGATCGCCACCCGTCTCTACATGTCGCCCGCGACGGCGAAGACGCACGTCAGCCGCATGATGACCAAACTGCACGCCCGTGACCGGGCGCAACTCGTCGTCATCGCGTACGAGTCGGGTCTGGTGAAGCCCGGCTGGCTCGTGTGAAAGGGCTTGAGTCTCCACCAACTGGAGGGTCCAGGCTGTGGATGTGAACGACCGCAGCGAGTCGAATCCGCTCACGATCGGGGAACTGGCGCGCCTGACCGGCGTGCCGGTTCGCACGATCCGGTTCTGGTCGGACGCCGGGGTGCTCCCGGCGGCCGGCCGGTCGGCGGGCGGTTACCGGCTCTACGACACGCAGGCCGTGGCCCGGCTGCACCTGGTGCGTACGCTGCGCGACCTCGGGCTCGACCTGCCCACCGTGGAGCGGGTCGTGACCAGGCGGACGGGCCTGACGGAGGTGGCGCGGACGCACGTCGCCGTGCTCGACGCGGAGATCCGCGTCCTCCAGGCCCGGCGCGCCGTCATGCGGTCGGTCGCGGAAGGCCACTGCACCGCTGAGGAGATGAGACTGATGCACGAACTGTCCCGGCTGTCCGCACGAGAGCGGCGGCGGATCGTCGACGACTTCGTCGAGGAGGTGTTCGCCGGCACCGACCCCGCCGCGCCCGGCGCGGGGATCGCGCAGTCGATGCGCGGGCTGCCCGAAGAGCTGCCGGACGAGCCCACCGTCGAACAGGTGGAGGCCTGGATCGAGCTCGCCGGGCTGGTCGCCGACCCCGGCTTCCGGGAGCGGGTGCGCCAGATGGCCACCAGCCCTGCCGAACCTTCGGTGCCGCATGACTCGCAGGCGATCCTGACCGAGGCCGGGCGGGCCCTGGACCAGGGGATCGACCCGGAGTCGGCGGAGGGCGGGCAGATCGTCGACCGGCTGGTCGGCCCCGGCCTGTCCGCCGACGAGCGCGCGCGGCTCGCCGACGCGCTGGAGAGGTTCACCGACCGCCGGGTGGAGCGTTACTGGCAGCTGCTCGGCGTGCTCAACGACCGGCCGCCGTTCGCGCCCGCGGTGCCGGCGTTCGAGTGGTTCATCGCGGCGCTGCGCGCCGCACGCTGAGGCGGGCCCCGGCCGGGCCGTCAGCGCGTGGGACGGCGCCCGCCTGTCCGCATGCGGATGATCCGGGGCGGCGCGGCGAGCGGAGCGGGCAGGCGGAGGGGGCCGCGGCCGGGGGTGAGTGAGCCCAGCACCCGCGGCCCCGACGCGCCCGTGCACGCGGGCACGGTGCCCGGCAGGCCGTGCGCGGTCAGCCAGCCGAGATAGGAGAACGCGACGGCCTCCTTGGCGTCCGGCGGCACGCCGAGGCGGTCGCTCGGCAGCAGCCGCACTCCGCCGGACCGCACGCGCAACTCCCGCATCAGGACGGGGTTGCGCGTGCCGCCGCCGGAGACGACCACCGTGCCCAGCCGGTGCCGCCGGATCTCCGCCGCGACCGTCTCGGCGGTGAGCGCGGCCAGCGTCGCCGTCAGGTCGGGCAGGCCGAGCCCGTACGGCCCGGCCACCCGGTCGAGGTACCCCGCGTGGAACAGTTCCTTGCCCGTCGTCTTGGGCGGCGTGCGGTGGTAGTACGGCTCGGCGAGCAACTCGGCCAGCAGTCCGTCGTGGACCCGCCCCGCCGCCGCCAGCCGGCCGTCCTCGTCGTACGGCCTGCCGGTGGCGGCGAGCACGGCCGCGTCCATGAGCGCCGAGGCCGGTCCCGTGTCGTAGGCGAGCGGCCGCGCCCACCCGGTGGAGTCCTCGGCATGGTCCGCGTTCCGGCTCACGGCCTGGTTCCCTGCGCTGTCCCCGGCATGGTCCGTGTCCCGGCTCTCGGCGTGGTTCTCGGTGCGGTTCGCCGCATGGGCCTCGGCGTTGTCCGCGTCCCGGCTCACCGCATGCTTCTCGGCGTGGTTCCCTGCGCTGTTCCCGGCGTGGTCGTGCCGGCTCACGCCGGCCGCCACGGTGAGGTTGGCGATGCCGCCGAGGTTCAAAGCGCCGAGCCGCCCCGCCGGTCCGGACCGTTCGCCCGACTCGCGCGGCTCGCGTGACTCGCCTGGATCGGCCTGCGCGGGTGACTCGGCCAGCCCGGCCAGCAGCGGCAGGTCGAAGGCGGACACGAGCGGGGCGCCCTGCCCGCCCGCGGCCACGTCGCGGGCCCGCAGGTCCGACACGACCGGCACGCCGAGCCGTTCGGCGATCCAGGCGGCCTCGCCGAGCTGCAGCGTGCCGCGCACCCGGCCGTCCTCCACCCAGTGGTACAACGTCTGCCCGTGCGAGCAGACGAGGTCGGCGGGCGGGCAGCCCGCCGCCGCCTCGGCGAACGCCCGGCCCACCAGGGTGTCGAGCCGGCAGACCGCGCCCATGTCCGTGGTGTGCGGCGGCAGCGCGGCCAGGATCGCGGCCCGCGACTCGGGCGCGTACGGCATCGTGCCGGTGTGCTCGACGACCCCCTCCACAACGCCGGTGAACACGTCGCCGGTCAGAGCCCAGTCGACGAGCGCGGTGTCGATCCCGTCGTGGGAGGTCCCGGAGATCAGCCCGAGCACCCGCACCTGCCCACCTCCCGCACGTCCTGTACCGGCCAGGCCGTGGCGGAAACCTCCCTGCGAATCAGCGGCGATAAAAGAAAGCGTCATGGCCGTGTAATCTGCCCCAGGAGGTCTTCACTCGGACGCGTCACCCGTGCCCGTCACGGCGGGCTTGTCTCGAAATATGGGCTTCCGGTTCCCGTTGTCGCGCCTGGGTGAGTCTGCGGGTCCTAAGCTGATCGCGCACAGGAGAGGCTCTGACGTGACCAACGAGAACGAGGGCGCCGCGCCGGTCAACCCGATCGCGACGGTGCGTGCGGTGCTGCCCTCGCTCACCCCCGCCGCCCAGACGATCGCGCGCCTCATCCTCGACGACCCCGCCTCGGTGGCCCGCAGCACGATCACCGAGGTCAGCGCGATCTCGGGGATCAGCGAGGCGACGATCGTGCGGACCGCGCGGTCGCTGGGCTTCGCCGGCTACTCGCAGCTGCGGTTCGCCCTGGCGGCGGCCGTGGCCAGGGACACCCCCGAACGGCTCGTCCCCGGTGACCTCTCCCCGGACGACCCGCTGACCGACGTGATCGCGAAGGTCACGCGGGCCGAGTCGCAGGCGCTCGCCGACACGGCGGCCCAGCTCGACCCGGACGACCTCGCCTCGGTGGTGGACGCCGTCGCCGCCGCCCGCCGCGTGGACGTCTACGGGGTCGGCGCCTCCGGCCTGGTCGCCATGGACATGGTGCAGAAGCTGCTGCGCATAGGGCTGCCCGGCCACCACTTCACCGACGCGCATCTCGCGCTCACCAGCGCCGCGTTGCTGCGCGAGGGCGACGTCGCCGTCGGGGTGAGCTGCACCGGCGAGACCCCTGACGTGCTGGGCCCGATGCGGGCCGCCCGCCGGGCCGGTGCGACCGTGGTCGCGATCACCAACAACCCGCGGTCGTCCCTGGCCGGGCTCGCCGGCCACGTCCTGATCTCGGCCGGGCGCGAGTCGGCGTTCCGCCCGGGCGCGCTCGCCAGCAGGATCAGCCAGCTGCTCATCGTCGACTGCCTCTTCGTCGGCGTCGCCCAGCGCACCTTCGACGCCTCGGACGCCGCCCTCCGCGCGACCCGCGTCGCGCTCGACGACTACCTCGGCGACGCCCACCGCCGCGCTCGTACGGCCTGAGCGCTTCCGGTCACCCGGCCGGCCCACCCAGCCGGCCCACCCGGCCGGCTCACCCGGTCCGCTCGCTCGGCCCCTCCATCAGGGCCGGCGATGGTGCTGTTGTCTCTCCCCTGCCTCTGCCCTGTCTCTGGCAGGTCAGCGAACTGTTACTGGCCGAGTCCATTCGATCACATTACGTTGCGAGCAAAGGCCCCGCCGTACGAGGAGGACTCGTGAAGTCCATCGCCCGATTCTGTGGCAACTGCAGTTGTGGCTGTCCCGAGCTGTTCGTGGACGTGTCCGCCCCGGCCGAGCGCCGTGTCGTGATCACCGACGACTTCGGCCAGAGGGTGGAGATGAGTCTCGACCAGCTCGGTTCGCTCGTCGAGGCCGCGAAGACCGGCGTGCTGGACGAGCTGGCGCTCACCGGCTGACCGTGAACCCGGCCGCCCTGTTCGCCGGGGGTCTCGTCGCCGGTCTGGCCGCGGGTACGGCGTCGTGCGCCGCGGTCCAGGGCGGTCTTCTCATCGGCCTCGTCTCCTCCGGCTCTCCCGGAACCGCCGGAACCGCCGGAACCGGCCGTGCCAGCCGTACCACCTGGGACGTTCGGGACGCGCTGCCCGCGGTGGCGGTGTTCCTGACCGGGCGGCTCGCCGCCCACACCGCCCTGGGGGCACTGTTGGGCCTGGCCGGTTCGGCCGTGCGGCTCGGCCCGCAGACCCGGGCGGCCCTGCTGGTCGCCGCCGGGATCGCGGTGACCGCCCTCGCCGTACGGATGCTCGCCCGGCGCGGCCGGGCCGGATGCGCGGCCGCGCCGCCCGGCCACCTCGGCTGCTCGCACGGAGACACGCAGGACACGGCACACGCGAGCACGGCACGGACAAGCACGACACACGCGAGCACGGCACACGCGAGCACGGCGCGGACAAGCACGGCGCGGACAAGCACGGCACACGCGAGCACGGCGCGGGCGGCCGGGCTCGGCCTGGCCACGATCCTGATGCCCTGCGGGGTCACGGTGAGCCTGGAGGTCGTGGCCGTCTCGGCGGGCTCCGCGCCGGGCGGCGCCGCCGTGCTCGCGGGGCTCGCCCTCGGCACCGCTCCGGCCCTCGCCGCGCTCGGGCTGCTCCTGCGCGGGCTCGCCACGACCCGGCTCGCCGCCCTCGGGGGCGTCGCGGCCCTGGCCGCCGGGCTGTTCACCGCCGGATCGGGGCTGCGGCTCGGGAGCTGGCTCCCGGAGATCGGGTCCCCCGCCGCCGCGGCGGCCCGCGCGTCGATCGGCGCGGACGGGGTCCAGCGGCTCACGATCTGGGCGACCGACCGGGGTTTCCGGCCGGGCGTCGCCGTCGCGACCGCCGGTCGGCCCGTCGAGATCGTCTTCAGGACCTCCGGCGACCGCGGCTGCACCCGCGCCGTCGCCGTCGACGGCCGCGACGTCGTGCTCCCCGTGACAGGCGCGCGTACGGTGCGCCTGCCCGCCCGGCCGGAGGGACGGCTGCGCTACGCCTGCGGGATGGGGATGTACGTGGGCTTCATCGAGTTCGAGCGTCCCTTGACGTCAACGTCTTCCCGATAACGCTCCGTGACGTCCCGGTTACGTGTCACCCTGTCTGGCATGACACTAGTGGGAGCAGCGGAGACGACCGCGTCGATCGGGATACCGGTCTCGCGCATCCCCGGACCCCTGGAACCGAGCGAGGCCGATCTGCTCGGCAGAGCCCGTGACGGCGACCGCGAGGCGGCGCACCGGCTGGGCCGGCTGTGCGCGGAGCGCGACGACCGGCTGGGTGCCCGGCACTGGTGGGAACGGGCGGCACAGGCGGGCAACGTCGACAGCGCCTACAACCTGGGGCTCTGGCACCGGATGCACGGCACGACCGAGGAGGCCGTCGGCTGGTTCGAGGCCGCCGCGGGCACCGGAGACGCGGACGCCGCGACCAACCTCGCCTCGTTACTGCTGGAGCGGCGCGGCGACACGGCCGGTGCGCGGCTGTGGTTCGAGCGGGCCGCCGAGAACGGCTCCCGGCACGCGGCCCGGCGGCTGGCCCTGCTGTGCGAGGACCAGGGCGACGGCATGGGCGCCCGGTGCTGGCACTTCAGGGCCGCCCTGGACGGCGACCTGCGGTCCGCCCACGACCTCGGCTTCCTCGGCTACACGGCGGGCGACGAGGCCGAGGCGTCGCACTGGTGGGAGTACGCGGCGCGCGGCGGCCACGCGGAGGCGGCCTATCACCTGGCCCTGCTCCTGCACACGGCCCGCGACGAGAAGGGCGCGGAGGGGTTCTACCGGCTCGCCGCCCGGGCCGACCACCCCGGCGCCGCCTTCCGGCTGGGCGATCTCGCGCTCACCCGCGGCGACCTGCGCACGGCGCTCGCCTGCTTCGAGCGGGCCGCGCACACGGGCAGCCAGGAGGCACCCCGGATGGCCGGGCTGGTCTGCCTGCGGCTGGACGACCGCCTCTCGGCGGCGCACTGGTTCGGGCGGTCCGCGGCGGACGACCCGGAGGCGGCGTACCGGTTCGGGTCGCTGCTCGTCTCCGAGCACAACGACCTGAAGGGCGCGCGTCACTGGTTCCGGCGGGCGGCCGAACGCGGGCACCAGGCCGCCCAGGCGGAGCTGCGGAAGGTGCTGCCCCTCACCGGCGGCTGCGTGGAGACCGAGGGCTGCCTGCTGGACCCGCCCCCGCCGTACTGGACCCGCCCGGCGGAACCGGACCAGGCGGCGCGGGCCGAGCTGGCGGTGGCGGCGGCGCGCAGGCGCGGCGACGCCGCGGCCGAGCCCGCCGCCCTGGTCGAGATCCTGGGCACCTGGGACCTGGTCGCCCGCGAGTCGCTCAGCCGCGGCCTGACGGAGGGCCACACCGGCAGCGCGGCGGGTGGTGTGGTGGGTGGCATGGTGGAGTTGCTCGCCCGGATGAGCGGGCTGCACTTGGCCGCCATCGAGCATCTCGGCCTGGTGCGCGCCACACTGATGCGGCCCGGCACGGCTCCGTGGCCCACTCCCGCCGAGGTCGAGCACGTCCTCGGCACCGCGCGGGACCTGCGCGGCCACTTCGGGCTGCGCTGACCTCCACTTCCCGGCCGCGCCCGGCACTCCGGTCAGGCGGCGATGACCTCCGGGACCGGCGTGTACGACAGGCCGTGGGCGACCGCGACCGGCTCGTTGGTCAGCACCCCGGCGTGGGTGTTGAGGCCCAGCGCGAGCGCCTCGTCGCCGCGCAGCGCGTCCCGCCAGCCCTTGTCGGCGAGCTTGACGACGTAGGGCAGGGTCGCGTTGGTGAGCGCGAAGGTGGAGGTGTTGGCCACCGAGCCCGGCATGTTCGCGACACAGTAGAAGACCGATTCGTGCACGCGGAACGTCGGGTCGTCGTGAGTGGTCGGCCGCGAGTCCTCGAAGCATCCGCCCTGGTCGATCGCGATGTCGACGAGCACGGAGCCAGGCTTCATGCGGGAGACGAGCTCGTTGGACACGAGCGTCGGGGCCTTCGCGCCCGGGATGAGCACCGCGCCGATGACCAGGTCGGCCTCCAGCACGGCCCGCTCGACGGCGTACTGCGTGGAGACCAGCGTCTTCAGCCGGCCCTGGTAGATGGCGTCGATGAAGCGGAGGCGGTCGATGTTGATGTCGAGAATCGTCACGTCCGCGCCCATGCCGACGGCGATCTGCGCCGCGTTGAGGCCGGAGACGCCGCCGCCGATCACGACGACCTTGGCCGGGGCCACGCCGGGCACGCCGCCGGGGAGCACGCCGCGCCCGCCGTTGAACCGCATCAGGTTGTACGCGCCGACCTGCGGGGCGAGCCGCCCGGCGACCTCCGACATCGGGGCCAGCAGCGGCAGCGTGTTACCCGCCTGGACCGTCTCGTACGCGACGGCCGTGGTGCCGGCCGCGAGCAGCGCGTCGGTGCAGGGCCGGGAGGCGGCCAGGTGCAGGTACGTGAACAGGATCTGGTCCGCGCGGAGCCGGTGGTACTCCTCCTCGATCGGCTCCTTGACCTTGAGGATCATCTCCGACTCGGCCCACACCTCGTCGGCGCCCTCGACGAGCTTGGCGCCGGCCGACAGGTACTCCTCGTCGGTGATGTGGGAGCCGAGACCGGCGCCGCGCTGGACGCTGACCTCGTGCCCGTGGCGGACGAGCTCGTGGACGCCGGCCGGGGTGGCGGCGACGCGGTATTCGTGGTTCTTGACCTCGGCGGGCACACCGATCTTCATGGAATACGTCCTTTCAGGCGGTCACTCGTCACGGTCGCCCCCTACCCGGCCGAACGAGCTTGATGGTCTAAAGGCGGGCCCACGCCTCGGTGAGCACCGAACGGAGGATCGACTCGATCTCGTCGAACTCCTTGGGGCCGCAGATCAGCGGCGGGGCGAGCTGCACGACCGGGTCCCCGCGGTCGTCCGCCCGGCAGTACAGGCCGGCGTCGAAGAGCGCCTTCGAGAGGAAGCCGCGCAGCAGGCGCTCCGACTCCTCGGCGTTGAAGGTCTGCTTGGTGGACTTGTCCTTGACCAGCTCGATGCCGTAGAAGAAGCCGGAGCCGCGGACGTCGCCGACGATCGGCAGGTCCCGCAGCCGGTCGAGAGTGGCCCTGAACACCGGCTCGTTGGCCGTGACGTGTTCGAGCAGGCCGTCCCGCTCGAAGATGTCGAGGTTGGCCAGGGCGACGGCGGCCGACACCGGGTGGCCGCCGAAGGTGTAGCCGTGCGCGAAGGTCTCGGAGCCCTGCTTGAACGGCTCGAACAGCCGCTCCGATACGATCATCGCCCCGATGGGCGAGTAACCGCTGGTCAGACCCTTGGCGCAGGTGATGATGTCCGGCACGTAGTCGAACTTCTGGCCGCCGAACATCGTGCCCAGCCGGCCGAAGGCGCAGATCACCTCGTCCGAGACGAGCAGCACGTCGTGGGTGTCGCAGATCTCGCGCAGGCGCTGGAAGTATCCGGGGGGCGGCGGGAAGCAGCCGCCGGCGTTCTGCACCGGCTCGACGAAGACGGCGGCCACGGTGTCCGGGCCCTCCATCTCGATGGCCTTGCCGACCTGGTCGGCGGCCCAGCGGCCGAACGCCTCGGGGTCCTTCTCCAGGCCGGGGAAGCCGGAGATCTCGTCGGCGCGGTAGAGGTTCGTGTTGGGGGCCTTGATCGCGCCGGGGACCAGCGGCTCGAAGATCTGCTTGAGCGCCGGGATGCCGGTGATCGACAACGCGCCCTGCGGGGTGCCGTGGTAGGCGATGGACCGGCTGACGACCTTGGTCTTCAGCGGCTTGCCCTTGATCTTGAAGTACTGCTTCGCCAGCTTCCAGGCCGACTCGACGGCCTCGCCGCCGCCGGTGGTGAAGAAGACCCGGTTGAGGTCGCCGGGAGTGAGCTCGGCGAGCCGGGCGGCGAGCTCGGCGGCCTGGGGATGCGCGTACGACCACAGCGGGAAGAACGCCAGCTCCTTGGCCTGCCGTGCGGCGGCCTCGGCGAGCTCGGCGCGGCCGTGCCCGACCTGGACCACGAACAGCCCGGCCAGGCCGTCGAGGTAGCGCTTGCCGTGGATGTCGTAGACGTAGGCCCCCTCGCCCCGCACGATCATGGGCACCTCCCCTCCCTCGTAGGAGGAGTGGCGCGTGAAGTGCATCCACAGATTGTCCTGTGCGGCCTTGAGAACGTCGGGGCGCGTCATCGCAACCTTCCCTGAAGTGATCCGTGCTGCCCACAGTGTGCACGCCGCTTCTGCGTTTTGCCAAGTGATTACGTGGCTTCACTATGCAAGAAGTTCGAATTCCGCGACATCGTGTTGTAACGGCAACGAAATCCGTCAAGGTAGATTGAGGCGGTCGAGACGTCGGCGGAGGGTCGGCGGGCCGTGTGGTCAAATGGGGTCCATCGGTCGGCCGTAACGACCGAAACCACGCACATCGGGAGAACGCCGTGACACCTGAGGAGATCGAGCGCGCCGTCGAAGCCGGCATGCCGCAGACGGTCGAGGACCTCAAGCGCCTGGTCGCCATCCCGTCCGTCGCGTTCCCCGGCCACTCTGAGGCCCCGGTCCTGGAGGCCGCGGCGCTCGTGGAGCGCCTGCTGCGCGCGGCCGGTCTCCCCCACGTCAGGCAGATTCCGGTCGAGGGCAGCTTCCCCGCCGTGTTCGCCGAGGCGCCCGCCCCCGACGGTGCCCCGACCGTGCTGCTCTACGCGCACTACGACGTGCAGCCCTCGGGCGACCTCGCCCTGTGGCGCACCCCGCCCTTCGAGCCCACGACCGTCGACGGAGCCGTGTACGGCCGTGGCGTCGCCGACGACAAGAGCGGCGTCATCACGCACGTCGCCGCGCTGCGCGCCTTCGGCGGCCGGTTCCCGGTCGGCGTGAAGGTCATCGTGGAGGGCCAGGAGGAGTACGCCGGGGAGCGTCTGGAGGACTTCGTCGCGGCCAACCCCGAACTGCTGCGCGCGGACGCCATGGTCATCGCCGACGTCGGCAACCCCGAGGTGGGCGACCCCGCCCTCACGACCTCGCTGCGGGGCATGGCCGCGTTCACGATCGAGGTCCGCACGCTCGCCGAGGCCCTGCACAGCGGCGCCTTCGGCGGCGCCGCCCCCGACGCGCTGGCCGCGCTCATGCGCATGCTGAGCGCGATGCACGACGACAACGGCGTCGTACGCGTGCCGGGCCTGGAGCCCGGTGCCTTCCCCGGCGAGGCACTGGCGGAGGAGGAGTTCCGCGGTCTCGCCGGTGTGCTCGACGGCGTCTCGCTCGTCGGAGACGGCTCACTCGCCGACCGCCTGTGGGCGTCGTACGCGATCACGGTGACCGGGCTGGACGTGCCGACCGTGAGCGGCGCGATCAACGCGGTCCAGGCCGTCGCCCGGGCCCGCGTCACGATCCGCATCCCGGCGAGCGGGAGCGCCAGGCAGGCGCTGGACGACGTGATGGCCTTCCTGGAGAAGGTCGCGCCCTGGGGCGTCAAGGTCTCCTTCGGCGACTTCGTCACCGGCTCCGGGTTCCAGATCGAACCGGGCGGCCCGGCCATGAACGCCGCCGAGCGGGCGCTGGAGCGGGCGTTCGGACGGCCGCCGCGGCAGGTCGGCCAGGGCGGGTCGATCCCGCTGGTCGCGGCCCTCGCCCGGCAGTTCCCCCAGGCCGAGATCCTGCTGTACGGCGCGGAGGACGACGGCGCCTCGATCCACGCCCCGAACGAGCGGCTGGTGCTGGAGGAGCTGCGGCGGACCATCGTCACCGAGGCCCTCTTCCTCGCCGACTACGGCGGCTGGCACGGCGCTTCCTGACCACGTCGCTTCTCGACCACGGCGCTTCCTGACCACGGCGCTTCCTGACCACGGCGCTTCTCGACCACGGCGCTTCCTGACCGCGGTCGGTAGCGCGGGTGCGGGAGGGCCCGGCGGCTGAGGGGGGCCGCCGGGCCTTCCGTTTCCCTCGCACGTGCCTCCTCGCACGTGCCGGAATGTCCTACTGGTAGTGGATGTCGGAGGCGCTGTAGAGGCAGTTCGTCCCGTCGGCGCCGCTGCCGATCTCCGTGGGCTCGCTGCCCTTGGGCACGCCCTTGTACTTCAGGCAGACGATCATCTTGTGGTTCGGGTCGTTCTTGATCGTGATGTTCGAGAAGCGCGCGGTGTCGCCCCAGTTGGTGTTGATGCCCGCGAGCGCCTTACCGGGGTAGGTCGCCACGATGTTCGACATCTGCACGTGCCGCTGGTAGGAGTTCGTGCAGTTGCCGCAGGCGCGGTAGAGCTTGCCGAAGTTGTCCACCTGGAAGTTCCTGATGACCATGGTGCCCGGCCCGTTGTGCTGGAACACCTTGTCGGAGGCGCTCCTCGCCCCACCGCCGTCGATGGTCATGACCTGCGACGACGAGCTGCCCAGCAGGGTCGCGGCGTCCTCGCCGACGTCCTCCCACCAGACGTTCTGCAGGGTGCAGCTGCCCAGGCAGTGGACGCCGTCGGCGCCGGGAGAACCGATGATCACGTTCTTGAGCGTCGCGCCGTTGGCCAGCTCGAAGATGGGCTTCTGGCTCTCGCTCTGCCCGCCGTCACCCATGGCGCCGCCCGCGTAGTAGCGCCGCAGGTTGCCGTCCATGGTGCCGGAGACGCTGATCGTGCTGGTGACCGCCTGCGATCCGTTCGCGCTCGGCCAGCCGGACGGCGGCGTCGGGTTGCTCGTCGGGGTGGAGCCGGTGGGCTGGAGGGTCCACTGTTTGGTGGCGACCGAGTCGCAGGAGTTCTGCTGGACGAGGGCGCCGGAGGCGGTGGAGTTGTCGGCGGTGTTGAGGCATTTGTCGCTGTTGGCGTTGATTACCCGGTAGTTGGCTCCGGAGGCGGTGAGTTCCCAGGTCTGGGAGGAGGCGCCGGTGCAGGTTTCCTGCTGGACGGCTTTGCCGGCGGAGGTGGAGGCGCCGGTGACGCCGGCGCATTTGCCGCTGTTGCCGGCGGTGAGGCGGACGCCGCTGCCCTGGGCCGACAGGGTCCAGGTCTGGTTGGTCGTGCCGGTGCAGGCGGAGACGGTGAGTTGTACGCCGTCGGAGCCGCTGCTGCCGGGGACGGTGAGGCACAGGCCGCCGGCGCCGTTGACGATGCGGTAGGCGCCGGTGGTCGGCGCGGCGTTGGAGACGCCGGTGAACACACCGCCGACCAGGGCGACGATCCCGGCGACGGCGCCGGCCACCCCGGCTGCGTTTCTGGTGCTCCTTCTCAAGGCCGAGCTCCTTGCGTGTCGTGCAGGACCCCTGACCGAGGGGATGAATCCTGGTCCCACGAGGAATTCATGAATGTGAACTACATTCATGAATCGGAACTGACTTCACGTTACGGAGCACGCGGATACGGGTCAATGCACCGCACCGGGCATCTCACCGTCTGCTCCGGCCACCCGCGGGTCCGACCAGGTGAGAGCCGAAGTGCCGCGGCCGTCGCGGTGAAAGTTTCATGAAACACGGTGTGACGTTCCCGGCGGGCGCGCCCCCGCAACGACCACCGGCCGCCGTCGTGGACACGACGGCGGCCGGTGTGCGGGAGGGCTCAGCGCGCGCCGGCGCCGGCCGTGACGACGGACTTGACGCTCGACGGGGTGTCGAGGGAGTAGGAGTAGGGGATGGAGGCCACGCTGCCGCCGGCGTCCCCGCTGCCCGAGCCGACCAGGTAGTTGTTGCGCGCCACGAGGTTGCCCGGGGCCGACGACCCCTCACCGCGGTGGTAGGGATCCTGCACGTTCTCGAAATAGTTGCCCTCGACCAGCACACCCGCCCCCTCGGTGGAGGCGACGCCGTACCCGCTGTTGCGGTTGTAGTAGTTGTTGAAGACATGCACCGGGTTGCCGAAACGCACGCGCGGATGCCGCTGGGTGGTCCCGTCGAACCAGTTGTGGTGGTAGGTCACCCGAAGGTGCCCGCGGTCCTCCGCTCCGTTGTCGTCGCTGTGGCCGAGCAGCATCGTCTTGTCGTGGTTGAAGAGGCGGTTCCACGACACGGTCACGAAGTCGCTGGCCCGCTTGACGTCGATGGCGCCGTCGTAGCCGTGTGACAGCGTGTTGTGGTCGATCCACACGTTGGTCGAGTACTGCACGTTGATCGCGTCGTCGCTCCAGTCCCGGAAGATCAGGTTCCGGATGATCACGTTCTTGGCCTCCGACACGTTCAGGCCGCAGCCGACGATCGTGGCCCCGGAGGCGCCGACGATCGTCTTGTTCGACCCCACCCTGAGCATGCCCGAGCACGAGATCGTGCCGGACACCCGGACCACGGAGGCGGTGGTCCCCTGGATCGCGCTCGTCAGGGCCGAGGCGCTGCTGACCGTGACCGTGCCGGCGTTCCCGCCGCCGGTGGTTCCGCCGTTCTGAGTGGCCCAGCCGACCAGGCCGCTGCCGTTGCCGCCCGGGGTCTGGGACGGGCTGGGCGACGGACTGGGCGAGGGACTGGGTGACGGGGTACGCGACGGGGAGGGCTGGCCGGACGGCGATCCGGTGACCCCGCCGGTGCAGGACACTCCGTTGAGCGTGAACGCGGTGGGCACGGGGTTGGACGAGCCCGACGTCCCCTGGAAGCCGATCGAGGTGCTGCCACCGGTGCCGATCGACCCGTTGTAGGAGAGGTTCGTCGCGGTGACACCGGCGCCGCTCTGCGCGTACGTGGCGCCCCAGCCGCTGCTGACCGTCTGGCCGGCCCCGAAAGACCAGCCGAGGGTCCAGTTGGACAGCGGGTCGCCGAGGTTGGTGATCGCGATGTCCGCGACGAACCCGCCGTCCCACTGCGAGGCGACCTTGTAGTCGACCCGGCAGCCCGAGGCGGCGTTCGCCGCCGAGGAGGTCACCCCGACGAGCCCGGCGGCGGCCGCGGCCACCGCGGTGACCGCTCCAAGCAACGCCGCGTGATGTCTGCGTACGGACATCTTCCTGTCCCCTTTCGACCCAAGGATGATGAGGACACCGGTCCAGCCGACCGGCGTTCGAGCAGGCAGCGCCGAGATGAGGCGCGCGGATCCCAGGCGGCGACCTCGTTCGGCTACATGGATGCGGTTTACATACGGGTGGTGGTGGCGTGAACGTAACCACGAGGACGGGACGGGTCAACGAAGCGCTTCGACACCACGGCCGCATCCCGCGAACTGCCTGACAGGGGGCCTCATCGGCCGGAGCGCGCACCTGAAAGTTGCAGGTTCGGGACGCGAAGCCGCGGCCGGCCGCGTACGGGAACATGACCGCGGTGTTAGCGGGGCGAGATGATCGGCAACTAAGGTGATCCGCCGTTCGTCGGGATTAGTACCGGTATCCCGTTGACATGAAGGAGATCCGTGTATCCCCCACCGCAGCAGAAGCGCCGCCGCAGCGTGGCCCCGTTCATCGTCGCGGTCATCGTGGCGGGAGCGCTCATCGTCGGCCTGAAGACGGTGTTCGGCGGGATGCCCGACGTCGGGAAAGCCTTCCGCGGCGACGCGGGCGGCGACTCGGCCGGACGCGCCTGCGGGGACGACGGGATCACCCTGACCGTCTCCGCCTCCAGCGACAAGGCCGAACTGCTCCGCACGATGGCCAGAAGCTACAGCGGCCACGAGGTGGACGGCCGGTGCGTGGACGTCGTGGTGAGCTCCAAGGCGTCCGGTGACGCGATGCAGGCGCTGGCGCGCGGCTGGAACGCGCGGCAGGACGGGCCGAAGCCGGACGTGTGGACGCCCGCGTCCGCCGGGTGGGTCGCCCTCCTGCGGCACCGCGTCGAGGGCGGCGACCGGCAGTCGCCGGCCTCCGCCGACAACCCCACGATCGCCAAGTCACCGCTGGTCATCGCGATGCCCAAGCCGATGGCGCAGGCGCTCGGCTGGCCGTCGAAGAAGATCGGCTGGTCGGACGTCCTCGATCTCGCCGACGACCCGAAGGGCTGGGCGAAGTACGACCATCCCGAGTGGGGCCGGTTCCGCCTCGGCAAGACGAACCCGAACTTCTCCACCTCGGGCCTCAACGCGACCGTCGGGGCCTACTTCGCCGCCACCGGGCTGTCGGGCGACCTCACGGAGCGGGACGTCACCGGGGCGAAGGCGCGCGACTTCGTCAAGGGCGTCGAGCGGTCCATCGTGCACTACGGCGACACCACGCTGACCTTCCTGACGAACCTCCAGCGCGCCGACGACGCGGGAACGGCGATGTCCTACATCTCCGCGGTGACCGTGGAGGAGAAGTCGGTGTGGGACTACAACCAGGGCAACCCGACCGGCGACCCGAAGACGCTCGGCGACCACGCGAAGCCTAAGGTCCCGCTGGTGGCGATCTATCCCAAGGAGGGCACGCTCTTCTCCGACCATCCGTACGCCGTGCTGTCCTGGGCGGACGCGGCGAAGAAGGCCGCGGCGGCCGACTTCCTGAAGTACCTGAAGGCGTCCGACCAGCAGAAGGAGTTCGCGAAGTACGCCTTCCGGTCGTTCGACGGCAGGCCGACCGGCCACATCACGGCCGCCGACGGCCTCGACCCCAAGCAGCCGGCGACCACGCTGAGCACTCCGACCCCGCAGGTGCTCGACCGGATGCTGCGAAGCTGGGCGGAGCTGCGCAAGCCCGCCAACGTGCTGATGGTGATGGACGTCTCCGGCTCGATGGGCGCCGACGTCGCCGGCACCGGCAAGACCAAGCTCGACCTCGCGAAGCAGGCCGCGGTCAACGCGCTGCCGCAGTTCGGCCCGAACGACCGCGTCGGCCTGTGGATGTTCTCCCTCAAGCAGGACGGCGAGAAGGACTACCGCGAGCTCGTGCCCATGGGCAGGAACAACCAGTCGCGCCTCAAGAGCCGCATCCAGGGCCTGATCCCCAGCGGCGGCACGGGCCTTTACGACACCGCTCTCGCGTCGTACCAGGAGGTGCTGCGGCACCAGAGCGGCGACGCCATCAACGCGGTCGTGTTCCTGACCGACGGCAAGAACGAGGACAACAACTCGATCTCCCTCGACGACCTGCTGCCGCAGCTGCGTCAGGAGACCGGCCAGGACACGGTGCGCATGTTCACCATCGCGTACGGCGGGGACGCCGACCTCGACGTGCTGCGGCGCATCTCGCAGAGCACCGACGCGGCGGCCTACGATTCCCGCAAGCCCGTGAGCATCGACCAGGTGTTCACCGCCGTCATCTCCAACTTCTGACGATCTCCGACTTCTGACCGGGAGCCCTCTTGTCCCGCTTCACCGAGGAACTGCGCGACCCATGGGCGCTGCTCCTGGGCGCCACGGCCGCCGGCGCGGCCTGGGCGGTCGACGTCCATCCGGCGGGGGCGGCCGTCGCCGGCGTGGCGGTGTGGCTCACCAAGGCCTTCGCCTCCGCGTGGCAGTCCACGGGAGACGAGAGCCGCCCCGAACCGCAGGAGCCGCCGGTCGCACGCGGCAGCGCGGAGGAGGCCTGGCTGCGGCGGGCCGAGCGCGCCGCCGGGTCGTTCGCCGACCTGGCCGGCTCGATGCGCGGGCAGATCCTGCTCGACCGGATCGCGGACATGCGCCCGCAGGTGGACGACACGGTCGGCACGTTGCGGCGGCTGGCCGGGCACGCCTCCGTCACCGGGTCCGCCCTCGCCCGTTTCGACCCCCGCTTCCTCGACCAGGAACGCGCCCGGCTCACGCAGGCCCGCCGTACGGCACGTCAGGAGGTCGCGGGCGAGCTCGACCGGTCGATCGCCGCGCTGGACGCGCAGCGTGAGGTGTACGGCCGGCTCTCGGGCGCACGGGAGCGGGTGCTGGCCCGGCTGGAGTCCGGCGCCATCAGCCTGGAGGGTCTGGTCGCGCGGGCCGTCGAGATCTCCGCCATGACCGCGACCTCCGGCGGCGCGGACGGCGGCGGCCAGGCGCTGCACGACCTGACGACCGAGCTCGAACTCACCCGGCAGAGCCTGCACGAGGTCGAGGAGGCGACCCGCCGCGACCTCGGCCCCTGACGGAGGCCCAAAGGGCGGCGCGAAGGGCGGCACAGAGGGCGGCGCGAAGGGCGACTCAGAGGACGGCGCGAAGGGCGACTCAGAGGACGGCGCGAAGGGCGACTCAGAGGACGGCGAGGAGGCGGGCGAGTTCCTTCGGGCCCGCGTTGCCGCCCGTGCAGACGACGGCGACCCGCCGCCCGGCGAACTCCTCGCGCCGGGCCAGCAGCCCGGCCAGGGCGGCCGCTCCCGCTCCCTCGGCGAGCGTGTGGGCCTCGCCCAGCAGCATCCGCTGGGCCCGCAGGATCTCGTCGTCGCCGACCAGGACGAAATCGTCCAGCCGGTCCCGCATCACGGCCTGGGGCGTCGCGAACGCCGAGCCCGTGGCCAGGCCCTCCACGACGGTCTTGACCGGCCGGTTCACCAGGGCGTTCAGCCGCCACGAGTCGTGCGCGGCGGGGGCCTGCGCCGACTGGACGGCGATCACCCGGCAGCCGGGCGCGAGCGCGGCCGCGGCCAGGCACGCCGCCGCGGCTCCGGTGCCGCTGCCCACGGGCACGAACACCGCGTCCAGGTCCGGCCGGGCGGCGAACATCTCGGCGTAGAGCGTGCCGACCCCGGCGATGATGTCCGGCTCGTCGGCCGGGCCGATCAGCCTGCGCCCGGTGCGCTCGGCGAGATCGCGGGCGTGTCCGGCGGTCTCCACCATCGTCGCGCCCCGGACCTCGACGGTCGCCCCGAGCGCCTCGACCGCCGCCACCTTGGCCGGGTTCGGGTTGTCCGGCATCAGCACCGCGCAGGGCACGCCGTACAGGCGGGACGCGTACGCGATCGACTGGGCGTGGTTGCCGGTGGAGTACGTGACGACCCCGCGACCGCGGTCGGCCATCCGGGCCAGCAGCGTGATGCCGCCGCGCACCTTGAACGCTCCGGTGGGCTGCACGTTCTCGTGCTTGACGTACACCTCCGCGCCGACCGCCGCGTTGAGCACCGGATAGGACCACATGGGCGTCTCGGGGAGCTGGGGGGCGATGAGCCGCCTGGCGTCCAGAATGTCGCGAATGCCTGTCATGCGTACCAGCGTGGCCCACGGCCCGATGTCAGGTCCAACTCATGTTCCGCGATGATCCCATCGACGGGATCGATGGGTTCAGATCCCGGCGAGATAGCCGGTGAGCTCGGCGACGGACGACGTGTCGATCCCGATGTGCCCGTCGGGCCGCACCAGGACGTACCCGGTCTCGCCGTAGGCGGCGCGGATGTGCCCGCCGTCGTCGAGGAGGTCCCGGCCGATCCGGTAGGCGGGCACTCCTCCGGGTACGGGTCCGGCGCCCAGGCACAGCAGGGTGGGCTGGGGGCCGCGGAACACGTCGAAGAGGCGGATCCGCCGGCCGTCTGCGGTCGCGCATGCCGCGTCCGGAGCGCGGTCACCGCCCCGCGCGCCCGCCGCCAGCGGACCGCCGCGGTAGGACAGGTCCAGCTGGCTCGTCCGCTCGTCGTGCTCGATCTTCCTGCCGTCCAGCAGTTCCGTGCTGAGCCCGAGGGCCCGGCGCGCGACCGGCCGCCGTTCCGCCTCGTAGGTGCCGAGGAGCGACTCGGGCGCTCCGGACAGTACGCGGGCCAGCTTCCAGCCCAGGTTGTAGGCGTCCTGCACGCTGGTGTTCAGTCCCTGGCTGCCCGCCGGGGAGTGCACGTGCGCGGCGTCTCCGGCGATGAGCACGCGACCGGCGCGATAGCGGTCGGCGAGCCTGATGGCCACCCGGTACACCGAGGGGGCGGCGAGCCCGGTGACGGTGAGGCCACGGCGGCCGGTCCGCTCTCTGAGCAGGCGCTGGAACCCCGCGAGCGTCAGATCCGGCGTCTCGTCCCGGGTGATCGGCGCGCTGAACCGGAAGCAGGCCGAATGGGGCACCGGCCACACGCTGGCCCTCACCTGCTTCCTGATCGGGTTGACCCAGACCTGCCAGGCGTCGCGGCGCAGCCCGCCGACCTCGACGTCGCCCAGTACGAGGCGGGTGTCCTCGCGCGTCTCCCCGGCGAAGCCGATGCGCAGCGTCTTCCTGACGACGCTGCGTCCGCCGTCCGCGCCCACGAGATAACGGGACCGGATCGTCTCGCCGGAGCCCGTGACGGTGGTGACCTCGCCGGCGTTCTGGGTGAGCGCCGTCACCTCGGTCCCGTAGTCCACCTTCCCGCCGAGCTCGGTCAGCCGGTCGCGCAGGATCCGCTCCGTGCGCCACTGCGGCTGGATGACGACCGACGGGTACGGCACGGCGGGAGACGGGGCCACGGGCCTGTGCGCGTGCTTCCTGAACACCGGCACCCTGCCGACGTACACGAGAAGGGGCGGATGCGCACCGGCGGTCTCCAGGATCGGGCCGATGACGCCGAGATCGTCGAAGACCTCCAGGGTGCGTGGTTGCAGTCCGTTGCCGCGGGTGCCGACGGAGAAGCCCTCCGGCCTCTTGTCCAGGACCCGGACGGCCACACCGCGGCGGACCAGGTCGACGGCGAGCGTCAGTCCCGTCGGGCCGGCGCCCACGACGACGACGTCCGTGGTAGGCGCGCCCGGAGCGGAGGACGGCCGGTTCACCGGCGGCCCGCCGTCACGGCGGGCGCCGCCGCCTGCTCGTCCTGCCAGGTGAAGGAGTGCGTGCCGGAGCCGGTCCGCTCGCGGCGGCCGTCCCCCAGACGCACCCGGGCGGTCGCGCCCGCGGGAATCGTGACCTCCAGCGTGACCGTCCCGCCGTCCCGCCGCCAGGAACTGGACGCGGCGCCGTACGGTGTCTCCACCGTCGCGGAAGCGTGGGTGAGGCCGCCTCCGGCCAGCGGGCGGACGCCGATGACGCGGTATCCGGGCTCGTCGGGTGTCAGCCCTGCGACGTGTTCGGTGAGGAAGCCCGCCACCGCGCCGTGGGCGTAGTGATTGTGGGACAGGGTGCCCCTGCCGTGCCTGTCGTATCCCTCCCAGGTCTCCCACACGGTGGTCGCGCCGCGTTCGACCTGTGCCAGCCACGAGGGGGGCGTGTCCTGCAGGAGCAGGGCGTAGGCGAGGTCGGGGCGGCCGCCGTCGGCGAGCACGGGAAGCAGCATGGACGTGCTGAGAAGGCCGGTGCCGGGATGCGCCCCGGCCCGCTGGACGAGCTCCACCAGACGGGCGAAGGCGGCCGGGCGCCGCTCCTCCTCCAGCAGGTCGAACGCCAGGGCGCGGACGTAGTCGTCCTGCCCGTCGGCGCCGACGCGGCCGTCGGGACGGACGAAGGCGGCCTGCCAGGCCGTGCGCACCCGCCGTGACAGCTCGGCGTAGTGCGCGGCGTCGGTGTCGTGGCCCAGCACCTCGGCGATCCGCGCCATCAGCCGCGTGGAGTGGGCGAAGTAGGCCGTGGCCACGACCGGGCGGTCGAACAGGAGGCGGCGGAGCTGCGTGGCCGTCCTGTGCTTCGGCCTGAACCACTCTCCCAGGTGGACACCCGAATCGAGAACGAACCTCTCGTGGCGCCCCACCCGCCTGCCGAACCAGCGCGCCCAGCCCGCCCTGGTGCGGGCGGTGCGTTCCAGGTGGCCGATCCAGCGGCGCATGGAGCCGTACTGGCGATCGAGGACGCGCTCGTCGCCGTAGTAGCGATAGAGGGTCCAGGGGAGCAGGACGCTCGCGTCGCCCCAGCCGACGGAGCCGCGGACGACCCGGGCGAAGGCGGGAGGGCCGCCGCTGAAGACGGACGTCTCGCTGGGGATCATCGGCGGGATCCGCCCGTCCTCGAACTGCTCCAGTGCGAGGTTGCGCAGGTAACGGCGCAGGTAGGCGTGCGCGTCGACCAGGGTGACGGCGGTGGGGGCGAACACCTGGGCGTCGCCGGTGTATCCGGACCGCTCCCGCGTGGGGCAGTCGGTGGCGGTGTCGGCGAAGTTGGCGCGCACGCTCCACAGGACGTTGCGGTGCAGCCGGTTCAGGCGTTCGTCCGAGGCGTGGAAGACGCCGGTCTGGGGCACCGCCGTGGACAGCACGAGGGCTTCGACGTCGTCCGGCGCCACGTCGTGGTCCAGGCCGTCGATCTCCAGGTAGCGGAAGCCCCGGGTGGTGAACCACGGCTGGTACCAGCTCCGCCCGCCGCCGAGCGTCACCTCGTCGCGCTGCTCCCTGACGTCGCCGTAGAGCACCACGTAGCCGGTGTCGAGTTCGCCGTCAGGAGCGACCAGTTCGCTGTACGTCAGCCGCACCCGGACGCCGGAGGGCCCGGACAGCCGGACGCGGGCGACACCGGCGAGGTTCTGGCCGAAGTCCACCAGTTGCCGGCCCGAGGGAGAGCGCCAGATCCGCCGGGGAGGAAGCCGGTCGATCAGCCGGACCCGCTCGACCTCCTCGGCCACCAGCCCGCGCGCCGCCGTGGGAAGCACCCGGGCCGGCCCCATCCGCGCCGGCGGCCGCTCGCCCGTCAGCCAGTCGGCATCGGGGACGCGCAGGTCGACGCGCTCGCCCGATTTCGGATCCGAACCCAGGATGCGCCCCGGTCCGGCGTGCCAGCTCCGGTCGGTGACGACGACCACGGTGCTGCCGTCCGCCAGTTCCAGCTCGATCTGCGCGAAGCCGGCCAGTTGGTCGCCGTAGACCGCGCGGCGCTCCGCGACACCCAGATGACCGCGGTAACGCCCGTCCCCGACGGCCATCGCCACGATGTTGGTGCCGGCCCGGAAGTGCGCGGTGACGTCGTACGTCTGGTATTCGACGACGTGGTCGAGCGGTGTCCAGCGGGGCACGAGGGCGTCACCCGTGACGTCCCGGCCGTTGACGAAGAAGCGATACCAGCCCAGCGCGCTCACGTACGCCCGGCCTCGCACCACCTCCGCGGGCAGTTCCGCCCTTCCCCGCAGGTACAGCACGGCGTCGTCGCCACGCGGAGCCGGTGGGCCGCTGATCCAACCGGCTCGCCACCCGGACGGATCCAGCATGGCCGTCTCGAACCAGGCCGGCTCACTCCACGCGCCGCGGGCGCCCGAGTCGTCGGTCACCCGCACCCGCCAGAAGTAGCGGCGGCCCGACTCCAGCGCGGGCCCCGCGTAGACCGCGCCGAACGGCCGGTCGTCGGCGACCTGGCCGGAGTCCCAGAGCACCCCGTCTCCGAATCCGTCGCGGGTGGCGACCTGGATCAGGTAGCCGGTCTGCCGGACATCCGCCCGAGCGGCGCTCAGCCGCCAGGAGAACTCCGGGGCAGGGGTGCCGAGGCCCAGCGGCAGGGTGCGGGCGTCGGTCTTCAGGTCATGGATCCGGAGCGGCACGATGCTCCCAAAGAATGCACAGCGGTCACGGGCAGGCACTTGCTGAAACGAACCGTCCACGAGCCTGGAAATCGGGTTCCGCACGGAAGCTAGCACAGGCCGCCCCCATTCCCAATACGCAGGCCTCGCCAATCGGATTCTGCAGGTATTTCAGCAGGAGATTCTGCGGATATTTCTGCGGGAAACGGCCGCCGGCCGATAATCGAGCCGTTGACGACCTGGCAGGACACACCTAGCATGCTGCGGATGAACAGGTATCTGCAGGACACGGAGCGGCCCGCGGACAGTCGCGAACACCCGGACTCCCCGCCCGTTCGAATTTCGAATGCAATTGCTCTCCGTATCGCGGACCGCACCTGGTATGCGGCCTGCGTACGCGACTATGATCCGGACCAGGGGCACACCGGAACCGATCACCTTCTGCTGCTCTACACGGAGGCCCCGCCACCGCCGAAAGGAATGCTGCCCGCCCTCCCGCCCGGCGACCTGCCTTTCCGGATTCATTCGGAATGCCTTTTCGGGGATGTCTTCTCGGGCGACCGGTGCGACTGCGGCGGGCAACTGGACGCCGCGAGGCGGGACATCGTCGCGCACGGGCATGGCATGATCTTCTACCTGCGTCAGGAGGGCCGGGGCATCGGCCTTTTCGACAAGGTACGGAGCCTGCTGCAGGACGGCGACACCTATCAGCGGAACCTCGCGGTGGGCGCCCAGGAGGACGCCCGGCGCTACGATCTGGCCGCCCGGGTCCTGCTCCACCTCGGCGTCGGGCGGGTCCGCCTGATGTCCGGGAATCCGGAGAAGGGCTCGGCCCTGACGCGGGCCGGAATCGAGGTGTCGCTGCACACCGAAATCGATCGGCCCCTCTCCCATGAGGCCGCAGGGGAGGTCAGCGCGAAGATGGCACGGGGATATTCGTACAGTTTCAGGGGCACGTTCGGCGGCACGGCGGAGACCTCGTGACGATCGCGCGTCACCCGCTTCCGGCCGTGACGTCCGGGGACGCGCGCCGTGACAGGAGCCGCGTCGCCGTCCTGCCGGTCGGAAGCTTCGAACAGCACGGGCCGTACCTGCCCCTGTCGACCGACACCGTGATCGCGCAGGCGATCGCCGACCGGATCTGCCTGGACTACGACCTGTTTCCCCTCCCTCCCGTCACCATCTCGTGCTCGCACGAACACTCCGCTTTCCCGGGGACGCTCAGTCTCCAGGCGACGACCCTGCACTCCGTGGTCTCGGACATCTGGAAATCGCTGGACCGGGACGGATGGACGGGACTCGTCATCGTGAACGGGCACGGCGGGAATCACGTTCTCTCGAATCTCGCCCAGGAACTGAACGCGGACGCCCCTCGTGTCGTGCTCTTCCCGACCGGCCCGGACCTGGAGGCCGCCGGCCGTGCGGCCGCACTGCGGACGGAGGTGGGGAGGACCGACATGCACGCCGGGGAGTTCGAGGTCTCGCTCCTTCTGCACGTCGCGCCTCATCTCGTGCGCCCCGGCTACGAGGCCGCCGACTGGGAGACCGACGAGTGGCGGTCCGGGCTGCACCTGCGCGGGATCAAGCCCTACGCGCCGCAAGGGGTGATCGGCCGGCCCTCCGCGGCGTCCGCCGAGAAGGGCAGGGTGATCCTCGACAGTCTCGGCTCGTCATGCGGGCGCCTGCTGGCGTACCTTTCCGGCAACCCCGTCGGAAGGCGTTCGAGGAGACCGACAGACATGGCCGACAGATGACGATCGACGTCGTACGACTGCGTGTCCTCGTCGCGCTGGCCCGCGCGGGCACGGTGACGGCGGCGGCCCACGAGCTGCACTACTCGCAGTCGTCGGTGAGCCACCACCTCGCCCGGCTGGAGGCGGAGACGGGCGCCAAGCTGGTGCAGCGGGTGGGGCGCGGCGTCCGCCTGACGGAGGCGGGCCGCCTGCTCGCCGAACGCGGCGCCGAGATCCTCGGCCGCCTCGACGCGGCGTCCGCCGAGCTCTCCGCGCACGTCGGGCTGCGGGCCGGGCGCGTACGGCTGGCCGCCTTCCCCTCGGCCCTGGGCACGTTCGTCCCCGCCGCCGCCCAGCGGCTCGCCAGGGAGCATCCCGGGCTGGACCTGCGCCTGATGGAGGCCGAGCCGCCCGAGGCGCTGCGCCTGCTGCGGGCGGGCGAGGTCGACGTGGCCGTCGTCTTCCGGTACGGCGGGACCGGCCCCGAGGACGACGGCGTCCGGCTGGTCCACCTGCTCGACGATCCGAGCCTGCTCGTCACTCCCGGCCTTGTCTCTTCAGGGGCCGCCACGGGAAGCGACCTGGGCGCGGACCTGGCGGCGTACGCCGACGCCCCCTGGATCGCGGGCTGCGAGCGGTGCCGCGCCCATCTGCTCGCGCTGTGCGGCGAGGCGGGCTTCGAGCCGCGCGTCTCGTTCACGACGGACGACTACGTGGCCGTGCAGGCGATGGTCGCCGCCGGGCTGGGCGTGGCGGTCCTCCCCCGGCTGGCGCTGTCGGCCCATCGTCATCCGGACGTGCTGACCTGCGAGCTGCCGGGCCCGGCCCGCCGGGTCCACGCCGCCACGTACGGCGAGCCGCCCGACCCGCCCGCCACGGCGGCCCTGGTCGCCGCCCTGCTCCGGGCTCAGCTCGGCGCGGGCGACGGTGCGGGGGACGGCGTGGGGCCGTCGTTGTCCAGCTCCGTGGCGCTCCAGACGGCGGTCCCGGTGCCGGGCAGCTGACTGATCTTGGACAGGAACGAGGCGGTGCCGTTCGACGAGTCGGCGTCCTCCTCCGCGAAGACGAGGAGCGTCTGCCAGGTGCTCCACGTGTCCGCGGGGAAGAGCAGCCGGGGGCCGATCAGCAGATCGGAGTCACCGGACAGCCGCTCGCTGTCGACGGTCACCCAGCCGTACGACGGCCGGCCGCTGAGCCGTACGTGGATGACGGCCGAGCCGCCCTCGGGCACGGCGATGTGCGACGGCGAGACGATGACGCCCGGCGTGGGGGTGACGGTGGGGGTCGGCGACGGGCTCCACGAGGAACTGGAGACCGTTCCCTGAGCGGCGACGGCCGCACCCGGACCGGCGAGCCCGGCCGCGGCGGACGCCGTGGCCACGACGGCCGCGAGAACGGCCGCACGACGCAGGCGGGCGGGGGCGAGTCGCATCGACACCTCCACGAGGAAGACGCAGGACCATCCGGCGGTCACCGGCGGTGCTCCCAGCGTCGTTTCTTCTCCGCGGCCTGTACAGGAACCGCGGCCTGGCGCTCTCGTCCCACCGGCCGCCCAGCGCGCCGCCGGACCGGTCCACCTGGGCGAACGCCGCCCGAGACGGTCGCCGGCGGCCGGGCGATGCGGCCGCGGGCCGGTGAAAGATTCAGCCGGCCCGGCGAAACTCCGCCGCGGCGTTCGGGCCTTCCGCACAGGCGGCGGCGAGTTCGTCCAGGGACAGGCCCAGCGCGGCGGCGAGCGCGGCGACCGTGAAGAAGGCCGGGGTCGGCGCGCGGCCGGTCTCGATCTTGCGCAGCGTCTCCGCCGACAGCCCGGCCGCCGCGGCGACCTCGATCATGCTGCGTTCGCCACGCGCCTGCCGGAGCAGGGCGCCGAACCGCTCCCCCCGCTGCCGCTCCTCGGGGGTCAGGGGCACTCTCACCATGACCGTGATACTAATACCGGTATAGTTATTGGTGCCACTTGGAGGGGTGCGTCATGGTGGAGATCAAGACCGACGCCGCGCTGGACGCGATGCGGGAGGCGGGGCGCGTCGTCGCCCGCGCGCTCGACGCCGCGCGCCGGACGGCGGCCGTCGGGATGCGGCTCAGGGAACTGGACGAGACGGCGCGGGAGGTGCTGCGCGAGGCGGGGGCGCGTTCGCCCTTCCTCGGCTACCGGCCGCACTTCGCGCCGCGCCCGTTCCCCGCGGTGATCTGCGTGTCCGTCAACGACGCCATCGTGCACGGCGTCCCGGGCGACTACCGGCTGCGTGACGGGGACGTCGTGGGCGTGGACTGCGGGGCGGAACTGGACGGCTGGACGGCCGACGCCGCCGTCACCTTCGTCGTCGGCACTCCCCGCACCGGTGACGTGGAGCTGATCGACACGACACGGCGGGCGCTCGACGCGGGGATCGCCGCCGCGACCGTCGGCAACCGCATCGGGGACATCTCCGCGGCGATCGACGCGGTCGCCCGCGACGCCGGGTACGGCATGCCGAGGGACTTCGGCGGCCACGGCATCGGCCGCCGGATGCACGAGGACCCGCCGGTGCCCAACCACGGCCGCCCCGGGCGGGGTTATCCGCTGCGGCACGGCCTGGCGCTGGCCATCGAGCCGATGTTCATCGCCGGCGGCCGGGACGGCTACCTCACGGCGGCGGACGGCTGGACGTTGCACACCACCGACGGCAGCCGGGCCGCCCACATGGAGCACACGATCGCGATCACCGAGGACGGCCCCCGGGTGCTCACCCTGCTCTGACGGGGCGCCCTGGCCGGGCACTCTGACCGGGCACTCTGACCGGGCACTCTGACCGGGCGCTCGCGAAAAATCGGGATGCCCGCACGAGGGCGGCGTCCGTACGATCCGGACATGCCTACGCTGCCCGCACTCGCCCTCTTCGCCGCCGCCACGCTCGCCCTGCTCGTGGTGCCTGGACCCGCCGTGCTCTACATCGTCACCCGCAGCGTCGCGCAGGGCCGTACGGCGGGGCTGGTGTCGGTCCTCGGCGTCCACGCGGGCTCACTGGTGCACATCGCCGCCGCCGCGCTGGGGATCACCGCGCTGCTCGCCGCGTCGGCCACGGCGTTCGCCGTCGTCAAGTATCTCGGCGCCGCCTACCTCGTCTACCTGGGCGTACGCAAGCTGCTGCGGCGGCCGGAGACGGAGGCCGCCGAGGTCAGGGTCGCCTCGCGCAGCCGCCTGTTCGGCGAGGGGTTCGTGGTCAACGTGCTCAACCCGAAGACCGCGATGTTCTTCCTGGCGTTCCTGCCGCAGTTCGTCGATCCCGCGCGCGGGCCGGTGGCGCCGCAGGTGCTGGTGCTCGGGGCCGTCTGGGTGGCGCTCGGCATGGCCAGCGACGGCACGTACGCGCTGCTGGCCTCGGTGCTGGCCGGGCGGCTGCGGTCGTCGGCGCGGGCCCGGCGGCGGCTCGACCGGGGCAGCGGCGTCGTCTACCTCGGTCTCGGCGTCGTCGCCGCCCTGGCCCGCGAGGGCGGCGCGAAGGCCTGACCCGCCGGTCGTACGACCCGGGACATTTGTACTGCCGGAGTCGGGATCGGCGAATCTGTCCGGCGGAACCGGGTTCCGGGAGGCTTGAGGCGCAGGAAGACAGCAGCGCCCACCCCCGGAGGAGCCGCGCCGATGACGCAGACCCTGACCTCCCCTGCCCCCGCGGCCTTGTCGCCGGACGCCGCTCAGCCGCAGAGCAACCTCCGCCGGATGCTCGTCCCGCTGGCGCTGGACATCGCCGCGCCGCTCGCCTGCTACTACGTCCTGCACGGCGCGTTCGGGCTGAGCGAGGTCGCCGCGCTCGCCGTGAGCGGGGTGATCCCGGCCGTCCGGGTGGTCGCCGGGATCGTCCGCGAACGGACCCTTAACGGCATGGCCGCGCTGACGCTCGTGGTCAACGTGGCGGGCATCGCGCTGAGCTTCCTCACCGGCGACGCCCGGATGATGATCGCCAAGGACTCCGGTCTCAGCGGGGTGCTCAGCCTGGCGATCCTGCTCTCGGCGTTCACGCGGCGGCCGGTGATGACCGCGGGCATGCGCCCCTTCGTCACGAGGGGGAACGCGGCGAAGGAGGCGGCCTGGGAGCGGCTCGCGGAGGGCTCGGCCCGGTTCCGCCGGGCCGAGCGGAGGTTCAGCGCGATCTGGGGCGGCGTGCTGCTCGCCGAGTGCGTGGTCCGGCTGGCAGGCGCGTTCACGCTGCCGGTCGCCACGATGATCTGGCTGTCCAACGTGCTGCTGATCGCCGCCATCGCGCTGGGGCTTGTGCTCGCGGGCGCGTTCGGTTCCGGGCCGATCATGGGGATGGTCGGCATTGAGGCCGGGAGTGGGCGATGAGAGGCAGAGGCATCAACTACGACACCGGTTTCCTCCCTGGTGGGCACACCTCGCGGGAGAGCTTCGACCCGGAGACGGTCCGGGAGGAGATGCGGGTCGTCGCCGGGGAGCTGAACTGCACCGCCGTACGCATCACGGGCGGCGCGCCTCCGGAGACTGGGAGGACGTCGACTGGGGCCCGTTCGACGTCGTCGCGGTGAACGTCTGCCGCGACGAGCGCACCGCGGGCACCTACCGCGAGGATCTCCGCTCCCGGTTCCGGCACGGCAGGCCGGTGGCCGTCACCGAGTTCGGCACGTGCGCCTACACAGGGGCAGGCGCACGTGGCGGCATGGCGTGGGCCATCGTCGACGACACGGCCCAGCCGCCCCGGCTGAACGGCGACTACCTCCGCGACGAGGGCGAGCAGGTCCGCTACCTGCGCGAACTTCTCACGGTGTTCGAGGAAGGGCGTGGACAGCGCCTTCTGGTTCACCTTCGCCGGCTACAACCTGCCGCACCACCCGGATCCGCGCCGGGACCTCGACCTGGCCTCCTACGGGGTGGTCCGCGTGCTGGAGGACGGCCGCCGGGAGCCCAAGGAGGTCTTCGGGGCGCTCGTCGCCGCCTACGCCGCCTCCTGACCCACCTTGTGAGCGCCGCGGCCCTGGATCATGGCGTGGGTGCCGCTGGTGCGCCAGGAGCGGCCGGTCGCGTCCAGCTCGGCCACGGTGTGCTCGGGCACGCCGACGAGCGCGTCCGACTTCAGCGTGCGGAGCGCGACGACGGGACCGGGGAAGTAGCCGGTGACCGCGGCGAACGGGGTGGCCGGGGGCCACATCCGGTCACCGGTGAGCCTGCGGTAGTTCAGGTCGCCCTTCATGATCGTGAGGTCGGCCGCCGCGAACTCGCCGCGCAGGTCGTCCGGCATGTCCGCGTACGGCAGCGGGGCGCACGCGAACGGATGCGCCCGCAGCGTGAGCCGCCCGTCCTCCGTCGCCGCCCAGAGCCGGGCGCCGGCCTCCCCCGCCCGGCCGGGGGCCGCGGCGAGCCGCCGCAGGCACGCGAGCACGTCGGACGGCGTGGCGTCGGACACGAAGTAGGGAACCGGCTTGACGTGCAGCGCGACCTCCCTCGCCTGCCCGTGGGCGAGGAGATGGTCGGCCAGCACGAGATCGGGCAGCAGCTCCCGCCCCGCGTTGTCGGCGACCAGGCAGATCCTCGCCGGAGCCAGGTCGCCGAGCAGCGCCCGGAGCAGGGGGCCGTCGTCCACGACCAGGCCGGTGGCCCGCTCGCCGCCGCCGGCGCCTGTGGCGCCGTGGGAGAGGTCCGCGCGGTTGCCCCAGAGTGAGCCGAGCAGGAGCGCCTCGGCCCGCTCGTCCGGGGACAGCGCGGCGGTCTCGTCGAGCGCGGCGAGCTCTCCGTCCACGTCCGGCCCGTCGAGCTCGGCCTGCTTCAGGGGGCCGAACGGGTCGACCCCCCGCCACGGGCCGTCGCCGAAGTATCCGGTGGCCTCCAGCAGCTTCCGGTAGAAGTAGCTCTCGGCCCACAGGAACGGCGCGTCGACCCAGCGGCCGCCGATCTTGCCGCGGCCCCACTCGGCCCAGGAGGCGCCGTCGTGCGCGGACGGCTCCAGCGGCTCCATGACGTCGCGCTCGACCTCGCCGAGGAGCCGGTCGAGCGCGCGCCGCCGGTCCGGTGTGTACGGCAACGCCTCCCTGACCTGCTTTATCAGGACGGGATGCCGCTCCCGGAACACGCTCAGCGCGTACGAGCCCGGGACGTTGCCGAGGATCGGCGCGGCGTCCGGCGTCTCGTCCCGGGCATCGTCTCGGGCATCGTCCAGGGCACGGCTCATCCGGCGTCCTCCCCCGCTCGTGACACTCCACCGTCAGTAAAGCGCAGGGCGCCGCACGAGCCGCACCGCCCCCTCTGCTCACGCGTTAAAGTCAAATTTCATGACAATGTGGGATTGCGGCCATACCACTGTCGCCGTAGTTTCCCGGTATGGATCTGGAGATCCGCCACCTCAGGATCGTGCACGCGGTAGCCGAAGCCGGGAGCGTCACGAAGGCGGCCACCCGGCTAGGCCTCGCCCAACCATCCCTCACCGCCCAGCTCAAACGCATCGAACGCTCACTCGGAGGGCCGCTGTTCGAACGCGACCGCAACGGCGCCCGCCCCACTCCCCTCGGTGAGATGGTGCTGGCCCGCGCGCGGGTGCTGCTGCCCGCCGTACGCGACCTCCAGGAGGACGCCGTACGGTTCGCCAACACATCGGTCAAACTGCCCGGCTACCGGCTCGGCGCCACGCACGGCCCCATACTCGGCGGGCTCGTCGAACGGCTGACCGCGGCGCAGCCCGGGATCCCTATCACCACCCGCACCTCCTGGTCGGCCGACGAGCTGACCGGGCTGGCCGCGGCCGGGCGGCTCGACTTCGTGCTCCTCGGCAGGTGCGGCGACAGCCCTCCGCCTCCGGCCGACGCGATGAGCTGGACCACGGTGGGCATGGACCCGGTCTTCGTGCTCCTGGGCGAGGAGCACCCCCTCGCCGGGGAGAAGGAACTGGAGCTGTCCCGCCTCGCCGACGAACGCTGGGTGGTGGCCCCGGGGGACGGGTGCTTCTCCGACTGCTTCGCCACCGCCTGCGCGCGTGCCGGGTTCGTGCCCGAGTCCATCTACGAGACGGACGTGGGCACCTGCCTGCACCTGGTCGGCGTCGGCAAGGCCGTCGCCCTGTGCCAGGCCACGTTCCAGCTCACGTCCGGGCTCGTGATGATGCCGCTGGCGGGGGCTCCGCTGGGCTGGCGGCACCTGCTCGGCTGGCACTCGGGATCGATCGGCGCGCGGGCCGCGCCGGTGGTGGCGGCCCAGGCACGAGCCGCGTACGCTGACGCCGTCAGGCGCAGCTCACGCTACGCGGACTGGCTCGTCACCAATCCTGACTATGGTGCCGTGCCGTGACATCCTTCGCGGAGGAGCTTTCCATAACGCCGTGATAGGGGCGAACTGATAGATCCGCGTGACGCGGATGGTCGGTTACGTTGACGGCACCCCCCGAAGACAAGGAGAGCCCCACATGCTCCGCAGACGCACGGTAACCGCCGCATGCGCCCTGGCCGTCACGGCCCTCGCCACGGTCGCCACCCCGGCCCTGGCCGAGCCGAGCAACTCCTCCGCCTCTTCCATCGGCACTCCGTCGCCCGGCATGATCGAGGCGATGCAGCGCGACCTCGGGCTCAGCGCCGACCAGGCCAACGCCCGCCTGGCCAACGAGGCCAAGGCCATGAACACCGACGCCAAGGTCCGGGCCACGCTCGGCGACGCCTACGCCGGATCCTGGGTCTCCGGCGTCACCTCCGACAGCCTGATCGTCGCCACCACCGACGCCTCGAAGGCGGGCGCCATCCTGTCCGCGGGCGCGCAGCCGACCGTCGTCTCCCGCAACCTGGGCGCCCTCGACGCCACCGCGGCCGCGCTGGACAAGGCCGCCGCCGGCGCGCCCGCCTCCGCCGCCTCCCTCTGGTACGTCGACGTGCGCACCAACAGCGTGGTCGTGCTGGCCTCCGACACCGCCGCGGCCGAGAGGCTCGTCGCGGCCAGCGGCGCCGACAAGTCGGCCGTACGCGTCGAGCGGTCGGGCGAGGCGCCGCAGACCTTCTACGACGTCCGCGGCGGCGACGCCTACTACATCGGCAGCTCGGCCCGCTGCTCGATCGGCTTCTCCGTGCGCAAGGGCAGCACGCCCGGGTTCGTCGACGCCGGGCACTGCGCCACCGCCGGAAGCACCGTGTACGGCTACAACCACGTCCTCATGGGCACCTTCCAGGGCTACTCGTTCCCCGGCAACGACTACTCCTGGGCGGCGGTCAACAGCAACTGGACCGTCAGGCCCTGGGTGAACAACTACAGCGGCGGCAACGTCGTCGTGAAGGGCTCGTCCGTGGCCGCCGTCGGCTCCTCGATCTGCCGGTCCGGCTCGACCACCGGCTGGCACTGCGGCACCGTGCAGCAGCTCAACGCCAGCGTCCGCTACTCGCAGGGCACGGTCAGCGGGCTGACCCGGACCAACGTCTGCGCCGAGCCCGGCGACTCCGGCGGCTCGTTCATCTCCGGCAGCCAGGCCCAGGGCGTGACCTCCGGCGGCTCCGGCAACTGCTCCAGCGGCGGCACCACCTACTTCCAGCCTGTCAACGAGATCCTCTCCGTCTACGGCCTCACCCTGGTCACCGGCTGATCGCCAGCTCAGGAAGGCTCCCCCGCCCGACCGGCGGGGGAGCCTTCCCGCGTTCCGCCGCCGCGCCAGACGGGCATCGGCCGCTCGCCGACGGCGACCTCGTAGGCCGCGCGGGCCAGCAGACGGGTCGAGTCCAGGGTCGGCAGGGCGGAGACCTCGGGCGTGATCAGCAACGGGATCTCGGTGCAGACGAGGGCGACCGCGTCGCAGCCACGGGCGGCCAGCCGTTCGATGACCCGGAGGTACTCCCGGCGCGACGCCTCGCTGATCACGCCGTTCACCAGTTCCGTGAAGATGACCTTGTCGACCAGGTCGCGGTCGCCGGCGTCCGGCACTTCGGCGGCGATCCCGCGGGCGGCGAGCGCACGGGGATACAGCGGGCCGTCCATCGTGAACCTGGTGCCCAGGACGCCGACGCGCGTGCGCCCCTCGGCCGCCGCCTGGTCCGCGACGACCTCGGCGATGTGCAGGCCCGGCAGCGGCAGGTCCGGTCCCGGCGCCTCCAGAGCCAGGTGGGCGGTGTTGTCCGGGCAGACGAAGAAGTCGGCGCCGGCCCGCGCGAGCCGATCGGCGCTCCTGGCCAGGGTGGCGCGGACGGTCGCGTGGTCCCCCGCCTCCCAGGCGGGCATGCTGTAGCCGAAGGCGATGTAGTCCAGGGTGACGTCGGGATGCTCGTTGCGGCCGGTCCGGTGGAAGCCCTCCTCGCAGAACGTGAGGAAGCAGAGGGCGGCTCCTCCCGTGCTGTGCGCGAGAACGCCGAGATGTCTCACGACGGCTGCTCCGAATACTCGAACCGCTCCGGCCGCTCCGGTCGCATGAGCCAGCCACCGACGAGGAGGAACGCGAGACCGACGATCAGCGAGACCAGCGGGATCGTGGTCTTCAGCAGCGCGATCTGGTTCATGTTGTCCCTGGCCGTGCGGACGAGCGAGCCGACCGTCTCCGGAGTGTAGGTCGCGGTGCCGACGAGGGCGGGGGTGCGCTCGACGCCGTCGCCGGTCTTCAGCACCTCGTGGCGCCGCTGCTCCTGCTTCACCGGCAGGCCGGTCTCGGGCTCGACCCAGAAGGTGGTCGTGCCGTCGTACACGCGCTCGGCCTGCTTGTCCCCCTTCCCCTTCATCCCGAGCACGGTGGCGGGCACCTTGAGCGTGTCGGTGACGGTCGGGGGGATCTTCTGCACGAACCGGTAGACCCGCAGCCCGTCCAGCACCTCCTCCCCGGCGAACTCCGCCGGGAAGGCCTGCTTGGCGGCGGGGTTGTAGACCGGGTAGGTCTTCTTCTCGACCCCGAAGGGGAACAGGAAGATCTGCCCCTGCAGCCGCACCGGCGTCTTGTCCACGTTGACCTGGCAGCAGTTCACCCCGGTGCCGTCGTACTTGTTGAAGGCGCTGCGGAACAGGCTGAAGGAGATGCCGCGGCGTTCGTTGGTGACGTCGTTGACGTTGGTGAACTGGTCCCACACGACGTGGTCGCCGGCCGACTCCGCCGTGTCGCCGCGGGTGGTCACGGTGATGGCGAGGTTCCCGGTGAGGACCTTCATGTCGGCGACGCTGAAGTAACGGGCGTTCGGCGCGCTCAGTTCCGTCGTGCTGTCCTGGTCCGCGGGTGCGTGCACGAGCCGGTCCGCCGCCCAGAAGCGGAGCAGCGGGGCCAGCACGACGAAGAACACCCCTAGCGCGAGGAGAACGAGTCCACCGGTCCGTCTCATCAAGTCCTCCGGGATCTCCCCAGTACGGCCTGGAACCTGTTATGCCGAATTCGTCTGGTTGGCCCGCGTATCGTAGTGCGGGCTCGTGACCGCCGCCAGCGACGGCCGCCAAATCGATAAGAACACGTTCTATTTACGGACGTCTGCGGCGCCGGGCCTGAGATAAAGTGTGCCGATCGTACGCCTATGTGCCGGAGTGATCAGTTTTGACCGCCACGCAGGTCGACCTCGACACGCCCGCGGGACCGGTCCCCGGCGACGGCGGTCATCTGAACTCCCTCGACGGAATCCGGGCGGTCGCCGCGCTGCTCGTGCTGACGCTGCACGTCGCCTCGGTCACCGGGGAGATGTACGGGGACACGGAGTTCTCCTGGCTCGTCGCCCACGGCGACGTGGGCGTCGCGATCTTCTTCGTGCTCTCCGGCCTGCTTCTCTACCGCCCCTGGGCGGCCGCCCTCCTCGGCTCGGGGCGACGCCCCGACGTACGCGTCTACCTGTGGCGGCGTGCGCTCCGCGTGCTTCCGGCCTACTGGGTGGCAGTGATCGCCGGGCTGGTCGCGTTCCATTCCGCGCGGCTGGGCTCGGTGCGGACGTGGATCGAATGGCTCGGTCTGCTCTCGATCTACGATCCCGACCCGTGGTGGACCGGGACCGGCCCCGAGGGGCTCTACCAGATGTGGACCCTCCCGGTGGAGGCGACCTTCTACCTGGCGCTCCCGCTGTTCGGCGCGGGGGTCGCGTACCTCGCGACGCGCCAGGACGGTGACGTGGACCGGAGAGGTTCCCGCGCCCTGGTGGCGCTCGCCCTCCTCGGCTCGGTCTCGTTCGCCTACATCGCCCTGACCTTCTGGCCCAGCTGGAAGCCGACGATGGGCATGCACCTGCCGCGCTACCTGCTGTGGTTCTCCCTGGGCATGGCCGTCTCCCTGCTCGCCGCCTGGGCGCAGGCGCGGCCGAGCGGCCGGGTGAGCGTGCTGTGCCGCGCGCTCGGGTCCTCCGCCGGCGCCTGCTGGCTGATCTCCGCGCTGACCTTCGTCGTCGCGAGCACCGAGCTGACCGGTCCCAGGACCCTGAGCGGGGACACGTTCTGGGCCTCGTGCTTCAAGACCGCGCTCTACGGGATCACGGCGGTCTTCCTCGTCGCGCCCCTGGCGCTCTCGGACGGACGGGCGAGCTTCGCCGACCGGGCCCTGGGCAACCCGGTGATGCGCTTCCTCGGCCGTGTCTCCTACAGCCTGTTCCTGTGGCACGTGCTGGTGATCGCCGTCCTCTACCGGCTCGCGGACATGAAGCCCCTAACGGGCGGGTTCTGGCCGGTGCTGCTCGTGGTCGTGCCCGTCTCGGTCCTGGTCGCCGTCCTGAGCCACTTCCTCGTCGAGCAGCCCGCCCGGCGACTCGGTCTTCGGCTCGGCCGCCGCGAGCGCGACCAGTAGCGCCGCGACAACGGGAAGGCAGAGCAGTTGCGCGGCCCGCTGCTGCCAGGAGTCGCCCCACGAGAGGGTCGCCAGCACTCCGGCGGGCACGAGCAGTGACACCACCGACAGCGACACCACAGGCAGCGAAACCGCCGGCAGCGGCGACCGTAGGAGACGGCCGAGCGCCGGTCTTCCCCACAGGGCGGCGAGAACGCAACCGGTGACCACCGTGAGGCCCACGGGACCGGCGATCCACCACCCCGCCGCGGCCGCCGCCGCGGGCAGCAGCCGCTGGTCCACCGCCCCCGCCCGGGTCCGTACGGCCCGCGGGGCGCGCAGCCGGACCGGACGCGTCGCGAGGCACACGACCAGGAGCAGACCGGCGAGGCCCGCGACCAGCACGACGCGGTAGACCCGGTCGGGCGTGTAGTCGAGCCGGACGACCCCCGACGTGCCCGCGGGGACCCGCCACGCCTGCCGCCAGCCGTCGATCCGCACGGCCGTCAGGGCGTGCCCCGCCACGGTGGCGGTCCAGCCCGGGTTGAAGTTCTCCCCCACCACCAGGTAGGCGTCGGCCTCCGCCGAGACGGACACCGTGCGGCGCGAGGCGCCCCAGGACTCGACCGAGACCCTTCCGGAGGGCTTCGAAACGGTGGGGGGTGCTGAGTCCAGTATGACGGGGTCCAGTACGGCGGGGTCCAGTACGACGGAGTCCACCCGGAACGGGTCCAGCGGCACGGCCCGGATGCGGTTGGCGCCCGCGGCGACGCGCACCTCGCCGCAGGAGGTGAAGCGCAGCGGGCGCCCGGTCAGCACGTCACCGTAGACGCCCTCGACCCGGGTCGCGACCCGCTCGCCGCCGATCGTCAGCGCCGGCCCGAAGCCACAGTCGAGTGTGAACGGAACCCCCGCGATGTCCGGCAGCGGCCGGACTGTGTTCAGCCCCCCGTCGACCAGCACGTCGGTGACCTGCAGCGGCGGGGCCGCCGGGGAGAACTGGATGCGCAGACGGTCGGTCTTCACCGGGCGGAACCGCACCTCGCCCTCGTCGTCGAGCCAGCCGCCGCGCACGCTGCCGTCGCCCGCCGTGAGCAGCACCGACGTCCACGGGCGCGCTCCCTTGGGGCGCTGGACGACGATCCGGCCGACCGTCCTGGCCTTCGCCCACCGGATCGACAGCTCCGGATGGCGGTCGTTCTCACCGCTGATCCAGGTGGTGCGCGCGTCGCCGTCGAAGGCCGACCTGGCCGCCGCCACCGGCTGGTCGACGGCCACACTCGACCCGCTCACCCGCGGAAATTCAGTCAGTCGCGCGTACCGGTCGATAGCGGCGGCGTCCCGCAGCACGGCCCGGCCGGTCAACGTCGGAGAGCCGGCGGCGGGGACGGTGACGGTGTGGTCGAAGGTGTAGCCCTCCTCTCCCTGCCGCTCCGCCGACGGCTGACACAGCCACCGGACCGGCCCGAGCACGCAGGGCGGCTCCTCTCCCGCCGCCCGCGTCATCACGTACGTCGTGGGCGTCCCGGCGGTCCGCCCTGACACGTCGGGCGACCGGTACGTCCGGCCGGGGGCGAGGCCGGGAACGGTGATCTCCGCGATGCCGACCGAGCTGCCGAAGGGGGTGCCGGACGCGTCCTCCGGCTGGTCGGCCAGCCGCAGGACGCGCAGCCGCAGCCAGGACGACGGCCCGTCGGGCACCCGCAGGCTCTGGGCGTCACCGGTCTCCGACACATCCGCGAGGTCCTGCTCGACGCGGCCGGCCGCGGTCTCCACGGCGACCCGGACGGGCGGCGGCCCGAGGACCGGATCGGTGACGAACCGCACCCCGATCCGGGTGAGCCGCAGCGGCCGCTCGAAGTCGATCCTGATCCACTGGCCGAGCGGCCCGTCCGTGCCGCCCGACCGCCACATCGTCCAGGGGTTCCCGTCGAGTGCGGCGTACGGGAGACGGCCGGGCGACTGCGGCATGGCGATCGTTCCCGGGTCGGAGGCCGACGAGGAGGCCGACACTCCCGCTATGCCGGTGTAGGCGGCGGTGGCGGAGAACGGCGCCCAGCCCGGCTCCAGGTAGTCGTCCACGACCCCGGTCCTCGGCGGCGACTCCCCGTCGGCGAGCGTCGGCGAGACGCCCCTCCGGATGGTGCCGAAGTGCCGCTGCCTGCGGCGGAGCGAGTCGGTGACGACGGCCTCACGGGCGTCGCCGGGGTCCGCGTTCAACACGGTGGGCCGCCCGCTCAGCAGGCCGTGGTCGGCCAGGTCGAGCAGCCCCTCCGGAGCGCCGTACACGCGCATCAGGTCACCGGCCGGGAGCAGCGAGACGACGCCGGCGGCGCCGCCGACCTCGTACACCTCCAGCGCGGGGTAGGCCGGGTCCTGGCCCAGCACGGCGTCGTCCATGTCCCAGCTCGACCCGACGTCGGGGCCGAACGAGGCGACCCTGGCGATGCCGCCGGTGTCGGCGAGCGCCTGGTGCACGCGGGCGGGAAGGGTGCCCTCCATGGCGCGGCGGTCCAGGTCGTTGCGCACCAGGAGGAACCGGACGCCGAGGCGGGCCAGCACCTCGCGCAGGCCCGGAGACCCGCGCCCGGCGGCCACCTGCCGGTCCACCGCGTCGAGCACCCTCGTGAGCCCGGTCGAGCCCGCCGCCCCGATCTGCCGCTCGGCCCAGCGCACCGTGAACAGCTGCTGCATGGGCTCGTCGAGCGGCCGTCCCCAGGTGTACTCCCCGAACGCGGACCCGGGCAGCGCCAGCACCGCCTGGTCGCCGGCCCGTCCGTTCAGCCATCGGGCGGCCTCGTGCCAGTAGCCGGGGATCTCCCGGAACGTCCCCGGCCCGGCCAGCCCGAGCTGGAGGACGGGCAGCGTGATCCCCGCCAGCGCGGCCACCACTCCGGCCATGAGGAGCCGCGCCCTGAACTGTTCCCTGAATTCGGGACGCCGTACGGCGGCGAGCGCGTGGGCGATGCCGAGGGCGAGCGGCAGACGCACCACGGGGTCGAACTTGCGCAGGTTCCGCAGCGGCGCGAGGGGACCGTCGATCAGCTCGCGGACCGCCGGGGCGAGCGGCGACTCCAGCGCGCCCAGGTGACCCGCCGACATGACGAGCAGGCCCGTGAGCAGCGTCAGCGTCAGGAACAGCCGGTGCGGGACGTCGGCCCGCAGCACGCCGGCCAGCCCGATCGCGGCCAGCAGGCACGTCGCCACGGCCGCCCAGGTCGCGTGCGTGAGCTCGAAGCCGACCGGCATTCCCGGGCCCGCGCCGCCCGTGATCGAGGCCACCCAGTCCGCGGTGCCGCGCAGGATGTTCGGCAGCGAGGTCACCTGGGTGGTCGTCGCCGCGCTCTCGGTGTAGGGCAGGAACGAGAACGCGTACCTGCCCATGAGCAGCAGCGGGACGGTCCACCACAGGGTCGCCGCGGCCACCCCCGCCAGCCACCAGGCCAGCAGCCGCACCCGCCGGACCTCCCGGTCGCGGGTGGCGACGAACAGCACCGGGACGACGAGGACCGCGCCCACCGCGACCGCGTTGACCCCGCCGCACAACGCCACCGCGAACGCCGAGCGGGCCGCGCAGACCATCCGGTTGCCGCCACGCGCGGCGGTGACCAGAGGCAGCAGGATCCAGGGCAGCAGCGCCATCGGCTGCACCTCGGCCGACAGCACCCCGAGGTCGGACACCGCGCGGGGCGCCAGCGCGAAGGCGAGCGCGGCGACGAGGCGGGTCTCCGGCGTCCCGATCCCGAGCCGGGCCGCGAGCCGGTTCATCCCGGCGAAGGCCGTCACGGCGAGCAGCGCCATCCACAGCCGCTGGACCACCCACCCGTCGAGCCCGAGCAGCTTCCCGCCCAGGAAGAACTGGCCCATCGGGAAGAGATAGCCGGAGACCTGGTTCTGCAACTGGCCGAACTGCGCCGGGTCCCACAGGCCGAGCGCCCGCCCGAGGAACGCCGCGGGCGCGACCGTCAGGTCGATCTTCGTGTCGGCCAGCAGCTCACCGGGCCTGGTGCGGAACACGAGTGCGACGAGCAGGAGCGAGGCGGCCAGCAGACGCAGCCGGTTCCGCATCCGGGCGCCGCTCACGGGGCTGCTCGGGTGGCTGTTAGGAGGGCTGCTCATCGGCCCTTCCGTGGCGCGTCCGGCAGGAGCCCGGCGAACATCGCGGCGCTGCGGTCCCAGGTGAACCCGGCCGCCCAGGCGCGGCACTCCCGCGCGACATCGGCCGCCCGCGCGGGGTCGGACAGCAGCGCGAGCGCCTCCGACGTCACCTTCGCCAGCGACCGGCCCTCCCCCGCCAGCCAGCCCGTACGCCCGTCGCGTACGGCGTCGCGCAGGCCGTCGACGTCGAAGGCGACCGTCGGCACGCCGAGCGCCGCCGCCTCCAGCACGCTCAGCCCCCAGCCCTCGCCCTGGGACGCGGACAGATGCGCCCAGGCCCGGCCGACGAGCCGCTCCTTCTCCTCCTCCGGGACGTGCCCGTGCAGCCGTACGACGTGGGTGAGCCCGCGCTCGGCCACCAGGGCGGTGAGGCGCCCGAGTTCGGGACCCCGGCCGACCAGGTCGACGGTGAGATCCGGCCACTCCGCGCGCAGCGTCTCGGCGAGTCCGACGACGAGTTCCATCCGCTTGTGGGGCACCATCCTCCCCACGCAGACGAGGGAGGGCCGCTCGGTCCGTTCGTGGCGGGCCTGCCGGGGCGGGTGCCCGCCGTTGGGCACGACGGTGATCGGCCCCGTCCAGGCGAGCCTGCGCCGCATGGCTTCGACGGTGGACGGGGAGACCGCCACGCAGAGGTGCCGCCGGTAGACCCGGCGGGCCGCCGGGCCTTCGAGGAACCGCCCCAGCCGGGCGAGCCAGCCGGGGAAGTGCACGCCGAACTGCGCGTCGTGGACGTGGTGCACGACGCACAGCACCCGCACCGACCGTGGCACGAACAGCGGGGTGAAGAACGGGATTCCGTTCTGGCAGTCGATCACCACGTCGAACTCGCGGCGGTGACGCCACAGCCACGCCGCCGCGCGGGCGTACACGGTGAAGGTGCCGCCACCGCGGACGATCCTGATCCCCGCCACGCTCTCGGCGGCCGCCTGCCCGGGGCCGCGCGCGGTGCGGAACGTGAGGTCCGCCCCCCGCTCCGCGAGCCGCCTGCCGATCTCCCAGGCGTACGCCTCGGCGCCCCCGGCCCGCTCGTGCCAGGGATCGCGCCAGTTGACGAGGGCGACACGCAGGCCGGCGCGGCAGGGGTCAGGCGGTGACGGAGGAAGCATGATCGGATGACGCGTGATCGGAGGCTGTGTGATCAAAGGACAGGGAGAGACGGGGGCGGGCCGCGCGGCCGCCGGGCCGCGTCCTGACCCAGATGACCGCGATCTGCAGGAAGACCCCCCAGCTGTGCCGCCAGCACGAGAACGTCGAGCCGCCGACATCCCTCCAGGCCACCGGGATCTCCCGGACGCCGGCCCCGAGCAGGTGCACGTGGGCCAGCAGTTCCACGTCGAAGGCGAATCCGGTCGTGCGCAGTCGCCGGGCGGCCTGGCGGCCGAGGTCGCCGTGGAAGAACTTGAAGCCGCACTGGGTGTCCCCGATGGGGCCGGTGACCCGGCGGGCCAGGGCGCGGAAGACCCAGGCGCCCAGCCTGCGCACCCGGCTGTGCCGCGCCTCGACGACCGAGCCCGGCGCGGCGCGGGAGCCGATGACCGCGGGCTGCCCGGCGCCGAGCAGCCGGACCACCGTGTCGAGGGCGGCGAGGTCGGTGGCCATGTCCACGTCGCAGAACCCGATGAGAGGTGCGGTGGTGGCGAGCAACCCGGCCCGGACCGCCGCGCCCTTGCCGCGCGTCTCACAGCGGATCAGCCGGATCGGCGTCGTACGCGGGGGCAGGACGCGCACGACGTCCGGCGTCGCGTCGGTGCTGGCGTTGTCCACGACGACGATCCGCGCGGGGTACGGCAGCGCGGCGAGTCTCTCGCACAGCTCCGTCAGTCCTCTGGCGATCCGCGCCTCCTCGTTGCGGGCGGGGACCACGATCTCCAGCAGGGGACGGGCCTCCTGCCGAGGCTGGGAAGCGGGCACGGCGGGGCGGTCAGCGGCTGCCGTAGTTGTACAGGGGCTTGTTCACCGGGCTCGGAGCCGTGTCGGCCACGTTGACCAGGCCCACCGTGGCACCCACGGCGAGCAGACCGCCGACGGCCACCGCCAGAAGCACGCGCATGGAAGGGCTCCTCACTCGACCGTTTCACCGACGTCTGACGATCGACGCCTGACGACACTAGAACCAGATTCTCTTACCATAAGGTAGATATACGAAAAAGAGACAAACCAGCCCAGGATAACGATGAAGGCGGGCGGGCCCGTATCGGGCGCCTGCTCAGGGGCGTCGATGAGGTACAGCGCGGCGTACCGGCCGGTGTAGACGGGCCGGGCGCCCCGGAGCCGCGAGTGGAACCCGTTCCAGTTCGACCGGTCGCCGTCGAGCACGACGAAGCGGAATCCGGCCCGCCGCAACCCCTCGGTCAGCGGAGCCCCCGACCGCACCAGCGGCGTCAGCGCCAGGGCACGCGGGTCCTCGGCGCCGACCACCCCGCCTCCCGCGCCGTCTCTCCCTCTGTCCCCCACCCGCACCATGTCGTTCCACACCACCCGCCGGGTCAGATAGCGGGGCAGCGGGTCGAGCACCGAGCGCCGCGCGTTCCAGTCGTAGGCGCGGTACGCCTCCCACGGCAGCAGCAGCACGTCCCCCGGGACGGGGTCGGCGGCGACCCGGGCACGCACCTCGTCGAAATCCCGCGGGTACGGCACCGCCGCGAGCCTGCCCAGACCGCCCAGGGCCAGCGTGGGAAGCAGTAACAGCGGAGCTCCCGCCGCCACCACACTCGTCACCACACCGGCCACCGAACTCGTCGGCGTCCCACGTAAGCGGGCCGCGACCGCCCCGAGGCCGAGCGCCTGCGCCAGCGCGAGCGGAGCCACGTACTGCTGGGCGTCCCGGAGAACGGCGAACCCCGCCCAGTGCGTCACCAGCACGCGCAGGGCCGCCCGCCCCGCCTCGGTGACGCCCAGCGCGGCCACGGCGAACCCCGCCACCGCCGCCACCGCCAGACCCGGCCGCGCCGGAACCCCTCTCCCCAGGGCGAAACCGGTCAGCGTCACGACGACCGCCGCCAGGCGCAGGATCTGCGGCAGCATCGCGCCGTACCCCGGCGGCACGGCCTCGGCGTTCCAGATCCCGGACAGCACGAGGAGGCTGCCGAGCGTCCCGAACGGCGTGTCCGCGCGGGCCGCGAACGCGTCGACGCCCGCCGGGTCGCCGGGCACCCCTCCCGGCCGCAGCAGGCTCGGCACCAGCCAGGGCAGGCTCAGCACGACCCACGACACCGCGAACACGCGCAGCGGTTTCCAGGGTGTTCCGTCACGGGCCCTGTCACGCGCGTACGCCGCCACGGGCGCGGCGGTCACGAGCGTGATGATCATCGCCATGAAGCCGCCGGCCGCCGCCGGCAGCAGCGCCACCACGATCGCCCGCCGCCCTGCCCGCCTCTCTCCGCCGGACACGGCGCGTACGACCCAGGGCAGCCCCGCGTACCCCAGCAGCAGCGCCCAGTGCCCGAGCAGCAGCCGTTCGGCGACGAAGGGGTTCCAGGTGTAGAACATGGCGGCGGCCACCCGCGCCGTGGGCGGCCACCGCTCGGTCAGGGCCGCCATGCCGCAGCAGGCCAGCACGAAGATCCCCAGCAGGACGACCTTCTGGACCAGCGCTCCGGGCAGGACGAGGCCGAGCGCCGCGACCAGCGCGTCGCTGGGGACGGCGCGGGGCAGCGTGCCGGACAGCCCGAAGGCCGCCGCGCCGAACACCGGCTCCGGGACGAACACGAGGTCGTAGGCCAGCGTGAACCCGGGCCCGAGCGCCGGGCCGAGAGCGAGCACGCCGACCAGCAACCCGCCCCAGATCGGCCAGCGGCGTCCGGCCGCGTCCCAGAAAGACATGTCTCCCAGTTCCAGTAGCGGCGTTCCAGTAGCGGCCGGACGACAGGGACTACTTGCCCGGCTCGGGATCGCGGGGCAGGCCCAGCAGGCGCTCGGCGATGATGTTCAGCTGCACCTCGGTCGTGCCACCGTAGATCGTCATCGCGCGGGTGGCGAGCACGGCCCGGTTCCAGTAGCCGGCGTCGCCGAGCCTCCAGTCGGCGGCGGTGACGGCGGCCGGGCCGATCAGCGACACCGCCGCCTCCGACACGTGCTGGGCGTGCGCGGTGGACAGCAGCTTGCGCACCGAGGCGTCGGCGCCCGGCTCGTCGCCGGCGAGCTGCCTGAGGGTCACCCGCAACGACAACGCGTTGATGGAGTGCGCCTCGCAGACGACCCCGGCGAGGTCCTGCCGTTCGGCGGGGGTGAGCTCGCGGCCGAGCCGGCCCGCCAGGCCGAGCAGGTCGGGCACCGACGCCCCGGTGCCGCCCGAGCCGGACGACAGGCTGACCCGCTCGTTCGACAACGTGTTCCGGGCCACCCGCCAGCCGTCGTTGACCTCTCCGACGACCATCTCGTCCGGCACGAAGACGTCGTCGAGGAACACCTCGTTGAACAGGTTCTCCCCGGTCATCTCGGTCAGCGGCCGTACGGTGACGCCGGGCGCCTTCATGTCCACCAGGAAGTAGGTGATGCCGTCGTGCTTGGGCCTGGAGGTGTCGGACCTCGCGATGCAGATGGCCCACTCGGCGACGTGCGCGACCGAGGTCCAGATCTTCTGGCCGGTGAGCCGCCAGCCACCCTCGGCCCGCTCCGCCTTCATCTGCAGCGAGGCGAGGTCGGACCCCGCCTCGGGCTCGGAGAACAGCTGGCACCAGACCAGCTCACCGCTCAGCGTGGCGGGCAGGAAGCGCTCCTGCTGCTCCGGCGTGCCGTACGTGACCAGCGACGGCACCACCCACGCACCGATGATCATCTGGGGTGGCTTGATCCCGGCCGCCCTGACCTCCTGGTGGATGAGCACCTGCTCCAGCGGTGAGGCCGCGCGGCCCCAGGGGCGGGGCAGGTGCGGCATGACGAACCCGGCCTTCGCGAGGGCCCTCCTCTGCTCGGCGCCCTCCAGGGCGGCGATCCCGGCCAGTTCCGCCCGGATCGCCTCGCGCAACGGCCGCGACTCCTCGGGCAGGTCGATCTCCATCTCCCGGGTGACGCCCTTCAGCGCCAGCGCGGCCACCCGATCGGACCATTCGGAGGACGCGCCGAGCAGCGCGCGGATCGTCAGCGCGCGGCGGTAGTACAGGTGCGCGTCGTGCTCGAAGGTGTAGCCGATGCCCCCGAAGATCTGGATCGCGTCCCTGGCGCACTGCACGGCGGCGTCGGGCGCCATGACCGCGGCGATCGCGGCGGCGTAGTCGCGCTCGGCGCCCTCGGCCCGAGTGGCGTCCCAGACCGTGGCGCGGGCCTGCTCCAACGCCACCAGCATGCGGGAGATCTTGTGCTTGACGCCCTGGAACTGGCCGATCGGCCGGCCGAACTGCACCCGCACCTTGGCGTAGTCGGCCGCGGCGGCCACGCACCAGGCGGCCACCCCCGCAGCGTCCGCGCCGAGGACTATCGCGGCCGTCGTGAGCACCTCGTTCCTGGTCAGACCGGTCAGCACGCGCTCGGCGGGCACCTCGAGACCGGACACCTCGACCATGGCCACGCCGCGGGTGAGGTCGAGCGGCCGGACCACTGTGATCTTCGCCTGGGCGGCGTCGATCGCCACCCACTCCTCCCCGGTGTTCGTGGTCACCGGGAGCACCAGCACGTCGGCCACCCCCGCGCCGAGGACGTGCGCGGCGGTTCCGCTGATCGTGAGCCCGCCCCCCTCGCTCCCACCGGTCGCCCCGCCGGTGATCTCTCCGGTGATCTCGCTGTCGAGGGCCAGCGCGCCGGTCAGCGACCCGTCCGCGAGGCCGGGCAGCACATCCGCCCGCCCCTTGGCCTCGGAGGCGAGGATCGCGGCGCCGGCGAGGATGGTCGGCACCATCGGGCCGGGAGTCATCCGCTCCGACAGCGCCTCGACCGCCACCGCCGCCTCCAGCAGGCCGTAGCCGGAGCCGCCGTACTCCTCGGGCAGGTGCAGCCCGAGCAGCCCCTGGCCGGCGAGGGCGGACCAGAAGGCGGGACGCTCCTCCGCTCCCGGCTCGGCACCCGGCTCCGCGCCCTGCTGGGCTCCCGGCCGGGCTCCAGGCCGGGCTCCCGGCTGGGCTCCCGGCTGGGCGAGGACGCCGACCACGTTCCGTACGACGTCGGCGGGCACGGCCCGCTCGGCCCATCCGGTCACCGACTCGCGGAGCGCCTCATGCTCCTCGTTCAGCCCGATCGCCATGTGATCCTCCAGCTCCGACTCCGCGTAGAACCATATTCTAGAGGAATATTCGTCAACGGGTCCGGGGCCGGTCATGACCTGCGCGCACGGCGGCGCGCCGCCTTGCGGCCACGATCACCGCAGGTAGACAGGGGCTATGCAGCTCTCACGGAAGGTCCTCCGTACGGCCGCCGGCACGGCCGTGGCGGCGCTGGTCGTCGGAGGGTGCGCGCCGCGGACCCCCGGCGTCGAGACCACCCCGCCTCCGGCGGGGACGGCGCCGAGCACCCCACTCGCGCCCACTCGGGCGGTGGAGCTCGAGTCGGCCTACGAGCAGGTCATCAAGAAGGTCCTTCCGTCGACCGTGCAGATCACCACCGGGCAGGCGCTGGGCTCCGGCATCGTCTATGACACGGAGGGACGCATCCTGACGAACGCCCACGTCGTGGGTAACGCCACGGAGTTCCGGGTCACGCTGGCGACCGGCGGCAAGCCCAGGAAGGCCCGGCTCGTGAGCAGCTATCCGGCGGGCGACCTCGCGATGATCCGCGTGGAGGACGCCCATGGGCTGACACCCGCGACGTTCGGCCGCTCCGCGAACCTCAAGGTCGGGCAGATCGTGCTGGCCATGGGCAACCCCCTCGGCTTCTCCGGCAGCGTGACCGACGGCATCGTGTCGGCACTCGGCCGCACCGTGACGGGCGAGCGGCACGCCGGCGGCGGGGCCGCGACCATCACCAACGCCGTGCAGACCTCCGCGCCCATCAACCCCGGCAACAGCGGCGGCGCCCTGGTCGACCTGTCCGGGCAGGTCATCGGCATCCCCACGCTGGCCGCCGTCGACCCCGAGCAGGGCACCGCGCCCGGCCTCGGCTTCGCGATCCCGAGCGACACCGCGACCGACGTCGCCCGGCAGATCATCAAATACGGCCGGGTCGTCAACACCCGCCGGGCCGCCCTCGGCGTACGGGTCGGCACCGCGGTCGACGCGAACGGCGACCCGATCGGCGTGGTGGTCGGCTCGGTGACCCCAGGAGGCGGCGCGGACAAGGCGGGCATCCGCCCCGGTGACGTGATCGTGCGGGTCAACGGCACCGCGACCCCCACCGCCACCGCGCTGTCGCAGATCATGGCCACGCTCCGGCCGGGAGACAGCGCGCGGGTCGAGATCCTGCACCCGGACGGCACCAGAAGCACGGTCTCGGCCGTACTCAGCGAACTGCCCGCCGGACAATAAGCCGCAACCCAAGCCGCGATCCTGACAAAGTGGTGTGAGATACCGGGAAATCGCTTGGAGCGAGCCTCCGCGCGGTTGTTACGGTCGGGGGCGTGATCTCCCCCGAACTCACCCGGTTCATCGCCGGTCTGCCCAAGGCAGAGCTGCACGTTCACCACGTCGGCGCGGCGTCACCCCACATCGTGGCCGACCTCGCAGCGCGCTACGAAGGCTCGACGCCCGTGCCCGCCGATCCCGCCCTGGTCGAGAAGTTCTACGACTTCCGCGACTTCGCTCATTTCCTCCAGGTCTATCTGCAGGTCGTGGACCTCATCAGGAAGCCCGAGGACCTGTGGACGCTCATCCACGGCGTCGGCGGCGACCTGGCCGCCCAGCGGGTGCGGTACGCCGAGCTGACGATCACCCCGTATCCCCATCTGGCCCGCGGCTTCGCGCCCGAGGAGTTCTGCGAGGTGATCGAGGACGCCAGGCGCCGGGCCGAGACGGACTTCGGCATCGTGCTGCGCTGGTGCTTCGACATCCCCGGCGACTTCGGGATCCCGGCCGCAGACCAGACGCTCTCCATCGCGCTCGACCAGCGGCCGGACGGGCTGGTCAGCTTCGGGCTCGGCGGCGGGGAGAACGGCGTGCCCAGGGCGTGGTTCGCACCGCACTTCGCCGCGGCCCGTGCCGCGGGGCTCCATTCGGTGCCGCACGCCGGCGAGGTCACCGACGCCCAGTGCGTCTGGGACGCCATACGGGATCTCGGCGCGGAGCGGATCGAGCACGGCATCCACAGCGTGCAGGACCCGGCGCTGCTGGACCACCTGGCCGAAAACAGCATCACGCTGGATGTCTGCCCCACCTCCAACGTCCGGACGGGGGCCGTACCGGACCTGGCGGAGCACCCGCTGCCCGCGCTGGTCGCGGCCGGGGTGCCGGTCACTATCAACACCGACGACCCGCCCATGTTCGGCACCGATCTCAACCAGGAGTACGCCGTCGCGGCGGAACTGCTCTCGCTGGACGCCGACGGGGTGGCCGACCTGGCGCGCACCGCCGTCCGGGCGTCCTTCCTCGACGGCCCGGGCAGGTCGGCCCTGCTCGCGGAGATCGACGCCTATGTCGCTCAGAACTCGTCGGCGCCGCTCACCTGAGTGATCTCGAAGATGTGGCGAGAGGCGGCGCAGACGGTCTCCAGCACGTGGATCGGGAGATCGTCGGCCGAGTAGGCGGCGCGCACGATCCGGACCACCCATTCACCGGGGCCGAGATCGAGCGTGACCGCCTCCTCCCCTTCCGGCGGCCGGGCGACCAGATGCTCCTCCGCCCGGCCGAAGCGGTGTCCCAGGCCCTCGATCGCCGCCTGAAGGCTGGGGCGCAGGAAACCGGGCTCCACCAGTGGCGTCCCGCCGAACAGGTCGAGCCGCAGGAAACTGGTGGCCACCCGCACCGGCACCTCGTCGGCGAGCAGCAGCTTGCGCCGGGCCAGCACCGGCGTCCCGGGCTCGACCCGCAGGCCCGCCGCCACATGCGCCGGCGCGGGCTCCGGCCCGACGTACAGCATCGTGCGGCCGGCCCGCACCCCCTGCCGCTCGGCCTCGGTCAGGAACAGCGAGGCCGAGGCCCGTACGGCGGGCTGCGACGGCAGTGACCTTCGCACCACCACCCGCGGCTCCCCCGCACGCTCCGCGCCCGGCTCTGCCAACCGCTCCCCCACCTGCTTCCCCTCCTGGCTCCTGACGTGGGACTCCCTCCCACGCACGCCACGACTCTAGGCCCCTCCGCGCGGCCGCGCGGGCACCCGGGTGCCGGCGGCGAGGTGGTCCTGCAGGTCGGCGTGGCGGAACTGGTAGACCGGGCCGACCACCCGCAGCAGCCCCAGCCGGTGCGCGTCGTCCAGGAAGTCCATCAGGTCTCTCGGGCACTTCCCCTGTTCGGCCAGGTGCCGGGTGGTGATCAGGTAGGCGGGCCACGCGCTGTGGCGGAGCATGGTGAGCCCGAGCCCGAGCGCCAGGAAGGCTCCGGACAGGACGCCGAGCCTGAGCCCGAACCACGGTCCGTCCGCCAGCCCGCTCACCAGGCCGGTGACCACCCCGCCCCCGGCTCCCGGCACCGCGGCGCACAGGACGGCGAGCGTACGGCTCGCCCGCCAGGCGTGGTACGGCGTGGTCGCCGCCGTGAGAGGGGTGGGCTGCTGCATCCACTGGATGAGCACGAGGCCCGGGCCGAGCGCGAGGCCCGCCCAGATCCCGGCCTCTATCGCGAGTCCGGGCTGCGCGTCCGCCACGAGCGCCGCGCCGGTGACGCTGACCATCCCGATCAGGATCCTGAGCAGGAGCACGATCGTGATCTGCCGTGCCAGATCCCGCACCCTGCCGCGGAACTCGACGCTGACGTGACCGGGTGTCCCGGTGAACCCGCGCAGGGTGGTGGTCATCACCCCCAGTCCCGCGCTGAAGCCCACCGGAAGGGTGACCAGCGGATGGAGCCGGCCCGCGAACGCGGCGACCATGCCGAAGACCACGCCGACGACCAGGCAGGTGGTGGTGGCCGCCCGCCTGCGCTCGTCGGCGTCGAGCACCAGCCCGCCCAGCCGCCACCAGGCCAGGTCGCGGGTGCCGTTCTTGCTGAGCACACGGGCCAGGTAGCTCAGGTGGCGGCGCGTCTGGCCGGCGTCCCACACGTGCCTCGGCGTCAGTTCGGGCGGACCGGCGCGGCCGGCCGGCGACGCACCGGGCGAACGCGCGGCCAGAAGCACCGGGATCAGGCCGTCCCACAGATGGCCCCGCAGTTCGTCGGGATCCTGCCCCAGCCGCCCGGTCAGCGGGGCCGGATCGGCCTGGGGGTCGATGTAGACGGCGCGCAGGAGCCACAGGCCGAGAGGGGCGGCCGTCAGCTGTGACAACCCCTTCAGCTCTCCGGTACGCAGGCCGTCCAGGACGTTCTCCCAGACCGGGCCGGGCGCCGGCGGCAGGCAGGTGCGCAGGTACCCTTCGGCGTCGGCCGGGGTGAGCGGCGCCGGCGCGATGACGGCCGCGGACGGCAACGGCTGCTTCGCGTCCTCGACGGCCTCGGCCAGCTCCTCCGTACGGCTGGTGAGGATGTACGACTCGGCCGCGTCCAGGGAGGCGTTGAGCGCCCTGACGATCGCGGCCCGGTGCGGGCGGGGCAACTCGTCCAGGCCGTCCATGACGGGCAGGATGTGGCCGCCCCTGACGAGTTCGAGGGCGACCCCGGAGCCGAACTCCGCCGAGCCCAGGGCCTCGTAGTCGCGCTCCAGGCTCCTGGTCAGCCAGGAGTGCAGGTCCCCGGCCGCGGGATCCCAGCTCGACAGCGACAGCAGCACCGGCACGGGATCGGCCGGGTCGCGCCCCTTCCCCGTCAGTTCCAGCAGGAGCTGGATGGCCAGGGTGGTCTTGCCGGCGCCGGGACCGCCGGTGATGACCAGACGACGCCGCCGGAGCTTCAGGAAGTCTCCGGCCAGTTCCGCGACCGCGTTGCCGACGCCTTCGAGGCTCCCCTCGCCGATCAGGTGCCGGTGGTGCAGCAGGCCGGTGTCGTCGGTGAGCCGCCAGACCACCGGAATCGGGTCGGGCTCCAGTCCGCGGATCATCGATTCGGCCCGCCACGCGTTGCGCACCAGGGCGACGAGGGTGTCCTTGGCCGCGGACACCTGATCGGGACGGGTCGCCCGGGGCGCGGCCCGGTTCCGCGCCCATCCCAGCACCGCCACCCCCGAGGTCACGGCGGCCAGCGCGACCGCCACCGCGTCGGCGACGTTCGGCGACTCCTTCGAGGACACGGCCCTGACCACGACGACGACGGCCGCGCCCAGGGCGGCCACGCTGAGCGCGGCGGCCGGGAGCACGATCCACGATCTGCGCCGGTTCACCCGCACATGATGGCGATCCCCTGGTGGACGGATCCGCCGATCGGCACTAACCGTTACCATCCGGATACTCCAGGCGGTAATTCGGCCGCCCGAAACAGGGCCGGCCAGCACAGAAGACGTCCGGACAACACGAAGGCCCACGGGAGCGAGCATCCGCTCGCGGCCGTGGGCCCTCGTGTCCGGTGGAGGTGGCGGGAATCGAACCCGCGTCCTTCAACACCAAGACAGGACTTCTCCGGGTGCAGCCTGTTGTGCTTTTCTCAGCCCCGGCGATCACACAGGCGAGTCGCCGACGGGCTCAGTCACTGTTTGTTTTCCCGTACGGCCCCGTGACCGGGTCGGACGGTTGAGCCTCCTAGCGATGTCAGTTCCGGGCCGGAGGCACTCCCGGGCTGACAGAGGTTTTTCGCTGCTTAGGCGGCGAGAGCCAGGGAAGCCTGGCTCACCTCAGTGCTCTTCTTATTGGCACTTAATTGTCGCGGTCACAGTGTTGACGGGGTTATGTCCGCAGTCCCCGACCCGCTTCTCCTGACTTGCAATGCCGAAGTCGAAACCGGTCACCCCCTGGTCGTACAGCTGGACGGTCGTCCAGCCGCCTGGTTGTCGAGCCGGACCCGAGAGCCCGGCACCACAAGCTTACTCATGACAACAGCCGCGACGCGACTTCGATTCCTCCCGCCGGAACCCGCCGCGCCTCACCCGGACCCGCCGGGACGCCGAGGCCCCCGGGGCGCGGCGTGAAAACGCGGCGCCCCGGGGGCCGACCGGCAGGGTCGAGCCGGTCCGGATGGCAGGGCTCCCCCCGAGATGGAGCCCTGTCCTCATCACGACGACTGGGCCCGCAACCCCCCGAGCGGGTCCCAGTCACCTTGAAAGACGCCGGTCAGGCCCCCGATGGTTGCTCGCGCTCCCCGGTTTTTCTCAGGTCGGCACTGTCTCAGGTCGGCGCTGTCTCAGGTCTGCGGCTGGGCGCCCCGGAAGAAGCCTCCCGCGACCACCGGAGCGGCCTGAAGGTCACCGCTTTCCACCAGGACGGCGAGCGCCACGTCCCCCTGCCAGCCGACGAACCACGACAGCCTCGTCCGCTCCTTCTTCTCCGCCTGCGTCACCTGGGCCGCCACTCCGTACACGGGTTCGCCGGGGGCGGTGGCGGGGGCCGCCGCGCCCGAGGTGACGCCGGCCCGCATGAGCGTGCGCAGCTTGGCCGTGACCGCCGGGTCGAGCGTGGCCGGCGCGACCGCGGCGGACCCGCCCGCCTCCTCCACCGCCGGGTCGGGGGCGGCGGGCGAGGTGACCAGTGTCGGGGGGCGCCAGGTGCCGGACTTGACGGCTCCCGCGACCAGGGCCATCGCGAGCGGGCTCACCTTGGCGCCCTGCCCGGCGATGATCTTCGCGACCGCGGCGTCGCCCTGGGCGGCGGGCACCGAGCCGCTGAAGGTCCGCAGCGGCAGCTTCCAGCCGGAGCCGATCCCGAACTGCTGCGCGCTGCGGCTGATCGCCTGGCCGTTGATCCGCCGGGCCAGCGACGCGAGCGCGGTGACGCAGCCCTGGGCGAAGTCGGTCTGGAAGCTGGGGACCGTCACGCCGTCCACACCGGGCTGCTGGAAGCGCGCCCCGCCCACCGTCCGGTCGGCGCTGCACGGCACCTTCTGCTTGGGGTCGAGGCCCGACCTGAGCAGTCCTTCGGCCACGACGATCGAGAAGGCGGTGCCGGCCGCGTACCTGCCCGCGAGCGCGTCCCGCTCCTGGTGAAGCTGGTTGGTGGAGACGGCGAGCACCTCGCCGGTGGACGCCTTGACGGCGACGAGAGCGGCCGGGCGGGACCCCGCGACGGCGGCGTCGCCGGCGCTCTGCAGGCGGCTGTCGATCGTGGTGCGGACCGGCTCGTTCTCCCGCCCGGGCCACGCCTTGAGCTCCTTGACCTGCCGCCCGGTGGCGTTGTCCAGGATGACGACCCGGGTCTCGGTGGAGCCGGTGAGCTGGTCCTGGTAGGCCTTCTGCAGGCCGTCCCTCCCGAGGGTGTCGCCGGCCCGCTGCGGCCCGCCGAGCCGCTGCTCCGCCTCCGGGGTGATGGCCGTCACGACCCCGACGATCTGCGTCGGCGACTTGGGCGCCACCGGCGCGTTGTCGATCTCGAACCGCAGCCCGCCGATGGCCTCCAGCTTGGACTTGAGCTGGGCGAACTTCGTCCGGCCGAACGTCGCGAGCGGGACGAAGTCCTGCGGCGGCGACGACAGGATGCGGCTCAGCAGCCGGTCCTGGGCGAACCCGGTGATCTTCGACAACTGCTCGCACAGGTGGGCCGGGTCCTTGACCTCGGCCGGGGTGACCCCCGCGACGTGCAGCATCGTCTCGTCCTGCAGGGGCTCGCCCGCGCGGTCGAGGATGGGCCTGCGGCCCTTGGGGACCGTGGCGACGGCGAGACGCTGCCCGGCGTGCAGGTCCGGGTGGATGACGCTCGGCGACCACCGCACCTTCCACTGGCCGCCGGCCAGGTGCAGGGGCAGGGTGCCGTCGTACTGCCAGAGGGGGTTGTTCTCCCCGAGGTCCACCTCGGCGTGGTAGGCGGCCTGCGCGGCCTCGCCGTCCTGGCTGATCCCCTTGAGGGAGAAGCGGACCGAGGCGGCGTCCAGCTGGAGGCGGGCGTCCTCCAGCGCCTTCCGTACGGCCGCCTGGTCGCCGTCGGCCCGCCGTGCGGCGGCCGCGTAGTCCCCGGTCTGCCAGCCGACGAGGAAGTCGCGCACCGCCTCGTGGGGCGACGGCTCCTCGAAACAGCCGGTGAGCAAGGGCGCGGTCAACCCCAGGGCGAGCGCGGCCCGTACCACTCTGGCGCGCACGGTCTAGCGGCCCCCCCGCCGGCGGACGGCGTTGGACATCGCCCGCGACATCTCCCGGCTGGCCTGCTTCTCCATCAGCGTCTGGCGCTTGTCGTAGTCCTTCTTGCCCCGGGCGATGCCGATCTCGATCTTCGCCCGGCCGTCCTTGAAGTACATCGACAGCGGGATCAGGGTGAGGCCCTTCTCCTTGAGCGTCGCGTCGATCTTGCCGATCTCCTTGCGGTTCAGCAGGAGCTTGCGGGTGCGCCGGGCGGCGTGGTTGGTCCAGGTCCCCTGGCTGTACTCCGGGATGTACACGTTGATCAGCCAGGCCTCGCCGCCCTCGACCGAGGCGTAGCCGTCGGTCAGATTGGCCTTGCCCGCCCGCAGGGACTTGACCTCGGTGCCGGTCAGCACGAGCCCGGCCTCGTAGGTGTCCTCGATGAAGAAGTCGTGCCTGGCACGCTTGTTCTGGGCGATGAGCTTGCGCCCGGTCTCACGTGGCATAAGGGGAGCCTACCGTCGCCGCGAAGGGCGAAAACGAGCTACGGGAAGCTATGCGGTCCGCGGAACTCACACCCGCAGGTAGCGGCGCAGCGTGACGAACGACGCGAAGACACAGATCAGCACGCCGATGGCCATGGTGCCGGTGATCACACCGGCGACGGTGTCCCAGCCGAGGGGGGCCACCATGTACGTCTGGATCTCCTCGAAGATGAAGATCTTGACGAGGATCAGCAGGACGCCGGACAGGACGCCGCCGATCAGGCCCGCGATCAACCCCTCCATCACGAAGGGAAGCTGGATGTAGATGTTGGACGCGCCGACCAGCCGCATGATCCCGGTCTCCCTGCGGCGGTTGTACGCCGACAGCCGCACGGTGTTGCCGATCAGCAGGGTGGCCGCGAAGACCATCAGGATCGCGATGCCGAGCGCCATGTTGCGCAGGGTGTCCATGAAGCCGAAGACCGACTGGAGCAGGTCGCGTTCGTTGACGACGTTGGAGACGCCGGGCTGCCCCTTGAGGTTGCTCGCGACGACCGCCGCCTTCTCCGGGTCCTTGAGCTTCACCCGGAAGGACTCCGGCATGTCCTCGACCTTGGTCACCGACAGCAGCAGCGTGTTGTTCTCGGTGTTCTGCCAGTTCTTGTACGCCTCGGCCTGAGTCTCGAACTTCACCGACTCGACCTCGGGCAGGCCCCGGATCGTCTGCTCCAGGCTGCCCTTCTCCTCCTGCGTGACCGCGCCCTTGTTCTTGCACGCGTCGAAGGGCGAGCCCTTCACACACAGGTAGACCGACAGCTCGACCTTGTCGCTCCAGAAGCCGGTGAGCTTCGAGACCTGAGAGTTGATCATCAGTCCGACGCCCAGCAGCGCCATGCCGACGGCCACGGTCACGATCACCGCGATGGTCATCGTGAGATTGCGCCGAAGGCCGATCCAGACCTCGGAAAAGATGAAGTTGGCCCGCATGGTCCCAGTTACTCCTAATACGCCTGGCCGTACACGCCGCGCGACTGGTCGCGGACGATCTTGCCGTCCTCGAGCTCGACCACGCGCTTGCGCATGGAGTCGACGATCGCCGCGTCGTGTGTCGCCATGAGGACGGTCGTGCCGGTCCTGTTGATTCGGTCGAGCACCTTCATGATGCCGATGCTCGTGGCGGGGTCGATGTTTCCGGTGGGCTCGTCCGCGAGCAGGATCATCGGCCGGTTGACGAACGCGCGGGCCATCGCGACCCGCTGCTGCTCACCGCCGGACAGCTCCTCGGGCATCCGGTGGGCCTTGCCCTCCAGGCCGACGAGCTCGATGACCTCCGGCACGACCTTGCGGATGAACCGGCGCGGCTTGCCGATGACCTCCAGGGCGAACGCCACGTTCTCGTAGACGTTCTTGTTCGGCAGCAGCCGGAAGTCCTGGAACACGCAGCCGATACGGCGGCGCAGGTGCGGCACCTTGAAGTTGGACAACTTCGCGAGATCCTTGCCGGCCACGTGGATCGAGCCGGAGTTGGGCCGCTCCTCCTTCAGGACCAGCCGGAGGAAGGTGGACTTCCCCGACCCTGACGGACCGACCAGGAACACGAACTCGCCCTTGTCGACATCCACGCTCACGTGGTCGAGGGCGGGCCGGTTTTGGTTCGCGTAGACCTTGGTGACATTATCGAAATGGATCACGGGCGCATCACGGCTAGCCAGTCTAGGGGGTGGGACGGCCGGTACGGGGGTCGCCGGTCACTTTGCTGTCGATCGACGTTCCGTTTGGCCGAAGGCCAGTCTAGGGGTAACACTGGCATGGAACGTCCATAACGGAAACAAAACGATTAGCCCTCGAGCGATGGGCCGGTAAAGCTGCTATGAGCTGCGAACATCTGATCTGCGCCGCCTGCGCGGGCCCCGTGGTGGAGGGCCGCTGCCCCGTCTGCCGCGAAGGCCGCGCCAAGCTGCACAACCACGGATTCCTGGGGCTGACGCCCCTGACCATCACGTTGATCGTGCTCCTCGTCCTGGCCCTGGTCGCGACGGTCGGACACGTCAGCGGTTATTAGAACCGCCGTCTCTACTGGGCGTCGCCGGCTTCCTGGCGGCGCATCCAGCGGATCTCGCCCTCGATGAACTCGTCGAGGTCGCCGTCCAGCACGGCGGAGGGGTTGCCCGCCTCCACCCCCGTGCGCAGGTCCTTCACGATCTGGTACGGGTGCAGCACGTAGTTGCGGATCTGCGTGCCCCATGACGTCGTCGACTCGCCGCGTAGCTCGTTCATCGCCGCGGCCTCCTCCTGGCGCTTGCGCTCCAGCAGCTTGGCCGAGAGGACGGCCATCGCCGTCGCGCGGTTCTGCAGCTGGGACCGCTCGTTCTGGCAGGAGACCACGATCCCGGTCGGGAGGTGGGTGATCCGCACGGCCGAGTCGGTCGTGTTGACGCCCTGGCCGCCCGGCCCGGACGACCGGTAGACGTCGATGCGCAGGTCGTCCTCGTTGATGTCGATGTGGTCGGTCTGCTCGACCACCGGGACGACGTCCACGCCCGCGAAGGAGGTCTGCCGGCGGCCCTGGTTGTCGAACGGGCTGATCCGGACCAGCCGGTGGGTGCCGTGCTCGCCCCTGAGCGTGCCGTACGCGTAGGGGGCCTTGACCGTGAAGGTCGCCGACTTGATGCCGGCCTCCTCGGCGTAGGAGGTCTCGTAGACCTCCGCCGGGTAGCCCTTGCGCTCGGCCCACCGCAGGTACATCCGCAGCAGCATCTGCGCCCAGTCGGCCGCGTCGACGCCGCCCGCCTGGGAGTTGATGGTCACCAGGGCCTCGCGGGCGTCGTACTCGCCCGCCAGGAGCGTGCGCACCTCCAGCGCGCCGACCTCGGCCCTGAGCGCGGCGAGCTCCTTGTCGGCCTCGGCCAGCGCGTCCTCGTCGCCCTCCTCGGCCGCGAGCTCGAACAGGACCGGGAGGTCCTCCAGGCGGCGGCTCAGGCCGTCCACGCGGTTCACCTCGGCCTGGATGTGGGAGAGCCGGCTGGTGACGCGCTGGGCCTGGTCGGGGTCGTTCCACAGGTCGGGCGCGGCAGCCTGCTCCTCCAACTCGGCGATCTGCTTGCGCAGGGCGTCGAGGTCGAGCACGTCCTGGATGCCTCTCAGCGTGCCGCCAAGCTCGTTGATCTCTTCGGCTGGATCGATGACTGCCACGTCTGTAAAGGGTACGCGAACCGGAGACCCTGTCAGGCAGCGCGCCTCGGTAGCATGTGCATCGATCGCATCGGGAGGCTGGCGTGAACGGGGTCGTTCGGAGTGCGCTGGCCCTCGCCCTCCTGGCGTCCACGGTCCTCGCCTGCTCGGGCGGGGAGCCGCCGCGGGCCCCTGCCGCGGCCGTCTCCACCGTTCCGGGCGACGGGCACGACGGGCGTGGCGCGAGCCCCGCGCCGTCCCCCTCGCCCTCGACGTCGCCGAGCCCGCCCGCGGTGACGCTGAAGGACGCCTCGCGGGCGCTCGACACGTTCCTGGAGACCGACGAGGTGCTCAGGGCGGCCCACGCCGACCGCTGGGCCTACCAGCTCACCCAGGACGGCCAGCGCCCGATCACGATCGCCGAGATCCGTACGCAGGGCGGCAGGCGGCCCGCCAGCTACCGCTGGGACCACCGCACGGTGCTCGTGCCCCGGCAGAGCGGCGCGGCCCAGTGGTTCGCGGCCACCGCCGAACGGCACGGCGGGCCGGGCGGCGCCCGCACCGGCGTGTTCACCTTCGTCCGGCAGGGCCAGGACGGCCCGTGGCGCAACAGCTTCACGTCGCTGCTCAATCCCGGCGAGAAACCGCCCGCGGTCGAGCTCGACGCGGAGGGGTACGCCATCGCCCTGGGGTCGCGCGACTCGTCGGTGGCGATCAGTCCCAACCTGATGGGCCCGCTGCACGCGACGGTCGCCGAGGAGGGCCCCAAGGGGTACGCCTCCGGGCTGATCGCCCCCGGCCCGCAGACCACCGGCTTCTACGACGAGATCAGCAGGACCAAGGTGAAGGCGAAGGCCGACGACTGCATGGCGTACGAGTCGATCTTCGCCTCCGCGCCGAACTACCCGATCTTCGCGCTGCGCACCCGGGACGGCGGCGCGCTGACGATGTACACGCTGATCCGGACGTCCTCGTGGATCACCAGCGCGCAGGGGCCGGGCCAGGGCCAGGGGGTGAAGTGCAGCGAGGGCCGCCCGGTGGCGGTCCCCGCCGCGGCCCGCTGGCTGCTGAGCCCCACGAAGGACCTCATGATCCACCAGAAGCGGCAGATCGTCGAGACCCAGCAGTACGTGAGCGCGGTGCCGCCCAAGGCGTCCACCGCGCCCGTGCACGTCGTCGGTTACCAGGGCGTCGTCACCGGCGGCTTCAACCGCTGACCCGGGACCGGGAGGCTACGCCTCCGCGTGCGGCAGGTTGCTGGTGGAGACCAGCGTCCGCACCGCGCGCAGCGCGACCGACAGCGTCGCCAGGTCGAAGGTGTCGCTCTCCCAGATCTCCGACAGCGTCTGGCGCGACCGGGTCACCGCGGCCTGGTTGGCCTCCGTCCAGCTCGCCAGCCGTTCCTCCGGCGACAGGCCCGGCCGGCTGTGGATCAGCACGTCCCGGGTCAGCGTGGCGTGGGCGGCGTACAGGTCGTCGCGCAGCGCCGACCTGGCCATCGAGTTCCACCGGCTGTCGCGCGGCAGCGCGATCACCCGCTCCCGCAGCCGGGCGAGCTGGAGCCGGTCGGCCAGGTCGAAGTAGACCTCGGCCACCTCGCCCACCGGCCTGCCGGTGTACGTCGCGATCTCCACGAGGTCGAAGGTGGAGTAGGCCGGCACCATCGCCGCGACCCGCTCGGCCAGTTCCCCGGGCACGCCCCTGGCCGTGAAGGAGTCCCTGCGCTCCTCGTACGCCGCCAGGTCGGGGCCGGTCAGCAGCTTAGGCAGGTGCGGCAGCAGGCCGCCGGCACCGTCGATGAAGTGCCGCGCCGTGGAGGCGAGGTCGAGCGGGGGGCGGCGGTTGCCGAGCAGCCAGCGGGTGCCGCGTTCGGACAGCTTGCGGCCCTCCAGCAGCATGGCGAGCTGGGTCGCGGTGTCGACCTCGTTGTCCAGCGCCTCGACCTGCCGGACGAACGACGGCAGGTCGAAGACCTCGCGGGTGACCAGGTAGGCCCGCACGATGTCGGGCGCGGAGGCGCCGGTCTCCTCGCCGAACCGGAAGACGAAGCTGGTGCCGCCGAAGTTCACCACGTCGTTCACGATCCGGGTCGTGATGATCTCCCGCCGGAGCGGGTGGGAGTCCATGTACGGCCGGAGCCGGTCGCGCAGCGCCGAGGGGAAGTACGACACCAGCCACGACGCGAGGGACGGGTCGTCGGGGATGTCCGACTGCAGCAGCTCCGCGTCCACGACGAGCTTGGTGTAGGCCAGCAGCACGGCGAACTCGGGGTTGGCCAGCCCCAGCCCGGCCTGGCGCCGCTCGGCGAGCACCTTGTCCGACGGCAGGAACTCCAGCTCCCGGTTGACCAGCCCGGCGCGCTCCAGCCTCCGCAGGTAGCGGGAGTGGATGTGCAGCATCTCCGGCGCCTGGGCGCGGGCCGCCGCGAGCACCACGTTCTGGGCGTAGTTGTCCTCCAGCACCAGCCGGCCGACCTCGTCGGTCATGTCGAGGAAGAGCAGGTTGCGCTGCTTGTCGGTCATCTCGCCGTCGCGGACGACCTGGTCGAGCAGGATCTTGATGTTGACCTCGTGGTCGGAGGTGTCCACGCCGGCCGAGTTGTCGATGAAGTCGGTGTTGATCAGGCCGCCGTTCAGCGCGAACTCGATCCGGGCGCGCTGGGTGAAGCCGAGGTTGCCGCCCTCGCCCACGACCTTGCAGCGCAGGTCGGCCGCGTTGATCCGGAGCCCGTCGTTGGCCTTGTCCCCGGCGTCGGCGTGGGTCTCCGACGACGCCTTGACGTACGTGCCGATGCCGCCGTTCCACAGCAGGTCGACCGGGGCCCGCAGGATCGCGTTGATCAGGTCGTTGGGGGCGAGCGCGGTGACGCCGTGGGGCAGGCCGAGCGCGGCGCGCGTCTGCGGGGAGAGGGGGATCGACTTGGCGGTGCGCGGCCACACGCCGCCGCCCGCCGAGATCAGCGACCTGTCGTAATCGGCCCACGAGCTCCGGGGCAGCCCGAACAGGCGCAGCCGCTCGGCGAAGCTCCGCGCCGGGTCGGGGTCGGGGTCGACGAAGACGTGCCGGTGGTCGAAGGCCGCCACGAGGCGGATGTGCTCCGACAGCAGCATGCCGTTGCCGAACACGTCGCCGGACATGTCGCCGATGCCGGCCACGGTGAAGTCGGTGGTCTGCACGTCCACCCCGAGCGTGCGGAAGTGGTACTTCACCGACTCCCAGGCGCCCTTGGCGGTGATGCCCATGGCCTTGTGGTCGTAGCCGACCGAGCCGCCGGAGGCGAAGGCGTCGCCGAGCCAGAAGCCGTACTCCTTGGCCACGCCGTTGGCGATGTCGGAGAACGTCGCGGTGCCCTTGTCGGCGGCCACCACGAGATAGGTGTCGTCGCCGTCGTGCCGCACCACGTCGGGCGGCGGCACGACCTCCCCCGCGACCAGGTTGTCGGTCAGATCGAGCAGGCCGGAGATGAACTGGCGGTAGCAGGCGACCCCCTCGGCCATCATCTCGTCCCGGCCGCCCCCGCCGTTTTTGAGCTGGGGCGGGTTCTTGACGACGAATCCGCCCTTGGACCCGGTCGGCACAATGACGGTGTTCTTCACCATCTGCGCCTTGACCAGGCCGAGGATCTCCGTGCGGAAGTCCTCCATACGGTCCGACCAGCGCAGGCCGCCGCGCGCGACCTTGCCGAAGCGCAGGTGCACGCCCTCGACCCGGGGCGAGTACACGAAGATCTCGTACTTGGGCCGCGGCAGCGGCAGCACGCTGATCGCCTGCGGGTCGAACTTCAGCGAGATGTACGGCTTGCGCCTGCCGGTGACGAACTGGCTGCCGGCCGCCCCGGCGTCCCGCCCGTCCGTACGGTCCGCCTGGAAGACGTTGGTGCGCAGCGTCGCCTGGATCATCTCCAGGTACGCCCGGAGGATGCGGTCCTCGTCGAGGGAGGCCACCTCGTCCAGCGAGGCGAGGATCTCCTCGGTCAGCGCGTCGCAGACCTCCGGCCTGGCGTCGTCCGGCCGCCGCGGGTCGAGCCTGGCCTCGAAGAGCCGCACCAGCAGCCGGGCCAGCCGCACGTTGCCGCGCAGCACCCGCTCGATGTACGACTGGCTGAACGTGCTCCCGGCCTGCCGCAGATACTTGGCGTACGCCCGCAGGATCTCGGCCTGCTCCCAGGTCAGCCCGCCGGCCAGCACGAGCGCGTTGAAGCCGTCGTTCTCCACCTCGCCGCGCCACAGCACGGCGAACGCGTCCTGGAACAACCGCTTGAACTCGTCGCGGTGCACCTCGTCCGAAGGGGTGTACCGCAGGCCGAAGTCGTAGATCCAGGCGTCCTTGGTGGCGGGGTCGTGGTCGAGGTCGATCTCGTACGGACGCTCGTCCACCACCTCGACGCCCATGCGCTGGAGCAGCGGCAGCACCCGCGACAGGGAGATCGGCGCGCCCAGCCGGTACACCTTGAACCGGCGCTCCCCCTCCGCCGCGCCGTACGGCTCGTAGAGGTTCATGCCGATGGCGTTCGGCTCGTCGCCGAGCGCCTCCAGCCGCTTGAGGTCGGCGACCGCCGTACGGGCCGGGAAGTCGGCCTTGTAGCCCTCGGGGAAGGCGACGCCGTACCGGCGCAGCAGCGCGGGCGCGTCCTCCTCCGGGCACAGCTCGTTGATCGCGTCGCTGAGGTCGTCCTCCCAGGAGCGGGTGGTGGCGGCCAGCCGCGCCTCCAGCTCCTCCACGTCGACCGGCGTCTCGCCCAGCGGCCTGCCCCGCTCGCCGCGGATCACCACGTGCAGCCGGGCCAGCGCCGACTCGCCGATCGAGGTGCTGTAGTCGAGCGAGGTGCCGTCGAGGGCCTTGAGCAGGATCCGCTGCATGTCCAGGCGGACCTTGGTGGTGTAGCGGTCGCGCGGCAGGAAGATCATGCAGGAGATGTAGCGACCGTAGTCGTCGCGGCGCAGGAACAGCTTGACCTGCTTGCGCTCACGCAGCCGCAGCACGCCGAGCGCGATCGGCAGCAGCTCGTCCGCGGGGATCTGGAAGAGCTCGGCACGGGGGTAGGTCTCCAGGATCTCGATGAGGTCCTTGCCGTCGTGGCTGTCGGGCGACAGCCCGGCCCGGTCCAGCACGTCGGCGAGCTTGCGCCGCAGGACGGGGATGCGGGAGATCGACTCGTTGTACGCCACGTGGGTGAACAACCCGAGGAACCGGCGCTCGCCGATCACCTCGCCCTCGGGCGAGAAGACCTTGATCCCGATGTAGTCGAGGTAGTGGGGCCGGTAGACGGTCGCCCGGCTGTTGGCCTTGGTGACGATCAGCAGCTGTTTCTCCCGCGCCTTCGCGCGGACCTCCGGCGGCAGGGCCGCGAAGCTGGCCGATCCGGCCTTGTCGGCCCGCAGGATGCCGAGCCCGGTGCCGGGCAGGGCGCGCAGCGCGGCGCCGCCGTCGGTGTCCTCAAGCCGGTACTCCCGGTAGCCGAGGAACGTGAAGTGGCCGTCGGCGAGCCAGCGCAGCAGCTCCATGCTGTCCTCGGCCTGCGCGGGGTCGAGCGGCGGCGGCTCGGCCGACAGGTCGTCGGCGGTGCGCACGGCGAGCGCCCGCATCTTGGCGAAGTCCTCGACCGCGCAGCGCACGTCCTGCAGGACCCGCTGCAGGTCGCTTTCCAGCTCCTTGAGCACGGCGGGATCGGACTGCCGGTCGATCTCGATGTGCATCCACGACTCGCGGATGATCTGCCCGGTCACGTGCTCCTGGTCCGGGCCGAGCAGCTTGCCGGTCATGTCCCGGCGCACCCGAATCTGCGGGTGGATGAGCAGGTGCGTGCCGATCTCGTGCCGGTCCAGCTCGGTCGTCACCGAGTCGACCAGGAACGGCATGTCGTCGGTGACGATCTGGATCACCGTACGGCCCGGGTCCCAGCCGTACTCTTCGAGGGTGGGGGTGTAGACGCGCACCAGGGGGCGGCCCTGCGGGCGGTTCTGCGCGAGGTGGCGGTGGGCCGTCGCGGGCCCGTACACGTCCACCGGGTCGCGGTCGGCCAGGTCCTCGGGGGGGACGTTCCGGTAGTACCGCCGCAGGAAGGTAAGGGGGTCCTCCCCGTCCACGTGCGGCGCTCCCGGCGCGTGTGCGCAGGTGTCGGCGGCGGTGCGGAGAAGCGCGTCCAGCGCTTCATCCGATTCCTGCCGGTTCAGCGCCATCTCGAGCGGCATGTCGCTAACTCACTCCCTTGTGAGGATCTCAAAGCCAGGCCCGTAGTTCCCATAGGAGGGGGAAGAAGTGCAAACGCGTCCGCCCCCGGAGATAAGGTGCCCCAGACGAGCCGCCGGTACCGGATTTCGTCCCGATTTGGCGCTCGACCATCTGTACGTGTCGCATCCGCCACAGGGCGGTCGTCTCGTCGTGGGTGAGGAGATCCTCGGCCAGGTCCCACAGATCGTCATGCGATCCCCGGTCGCGGGCCACGGCCAGCAGGGAGTCCATGATCTCCTCGTCGGAGACCGGCAGGCCACGCTGGGAGAGGGCGGTGAGATAAGCATCCCACAGCGTGGGCTCGGCGAGCCGACGCCGCAGCCTGGCGATTTCCGCGTCGCCCGCACCCCGCAGCCTACCGAGGTACGAGGGGTCCTTGGCCCCCGACAGGAACTCGAGCTCCCGGAACTGCACCGACTGGAAGCCGCTCGCGGGGGCGAGCACCGACCGGAACTCCAGGAAGTCCTGCGGCGTCATGGTCTCCATCACCTGGACCTGGTCGACCAGGACCTTCTCGACCGCGTGCACCCGGCGGAACAGGTGCCTCGCCCGCCACAGGGCGCCCTCGGTCATCGCGTCCCTGATCCGCTCCAGCTCGTGCAGCAGGAGCTTGAACCACAGCTCGTAGACCTGGTGGACGGTGATGAACAGCAGTTCGTCACTGGCCCCGGACCGCTGCTCCTGCTGGGCGAGCAGCTCGGGCAGCCGGAGGTAGCCGCCGTAGGACAGGCGCCCGCCCTCCTCGCCGAAGCTGCGCGGAGGGGGCAGCACGTCCCCGGACCCGGCCCGGCCGTACGGCGTCGCAGGCATGCGCCACTCCTCCACGATGGGCACGTCCCTTTTTCCGATCCCCATTGACCGAAAGCCCGGCACCACCGCACCCGATATCACCCCATGACATCACAGACGTCAACTCGGCGCGCACCGGACCTAGCTGGAGGTCCGTGCCCGGCCGGGGCGGCGGGAGACGGCCACCCCCACCAGGCACAGGGCCCCGCCGGCCAGCGTGAGCGGGCCGGGAACCTCGTCGAGCAGCAGCCACGACATGAGCACCACCAGGGCGGGCACGAGGTAGGTGGTCGCGCCCATCCGGCCGGCCGTCGTGCGGGCCAGGGCGAACGCCCAGGTGGTGAAGGCGACGGCGGTCGGGCCGACGCCGAGATAGAGCATGTTCAGCGTCGCCGGCAGCGGGGCGCGCGCCGCCTCGGAGACGAGGACCCCCGCGAAGGGCAGGCAGGCCGCCGCCCCGATCAGGCAGCCGAACGTGGTCACCTGCAGCGCCCCGGCGTGCCGGAGCGCCGGCTTCTGGACGACCACCCCACCCGCGTACGCCGCCGCGGCCAGCAGGCACAGCACCACGCCGAGCAGGGAGGACCGGCCGCCGCCGGACATGGAGAGCCCGACGACCGCCGCGCCGGCGAACGACACCGCCATGCCCACGAGCAGCGGGCGCGGCAGACCCTCGCCGAGCAGCCTGCCGCCGAGGAGCGCGATGAGGATCGGTCCGATGTTGACCAGCAGCGCCGCCGTGCCCGCGTCCACCTCCCGCTCGCCCCAGTTCAGCAGGACCATGTAGCCGCCGAACCAGAGGACTCCCGAGCAGACGATCCCCGGCCAGGCGGCACGGGCCGGCCACCCCGGCCGGCGGACCAGCGTGATCACGCCCAGCACGAGGGCCCCGGCGAGGAGCCGTCCCAGGGCCAGGGCTCCGGGAGAGTAGGCCTCTCCGGCGCTGCGGATGGAGACGAAGGCCGAAGCCCACAACAGGACCGTGACCCCCGCGGCCGCGAGGGCGGCGCGAGCCGCGGGACGGTGGAGCTCTTGGCCGCGGTCGACGCGCGTTTCGGTTCTCACCCGGCCAACGTTAGGACCAGGACGTTTCGCCCGATAACGAATTATCCGCGAACTGGTCGACAGCCCCACGAACCAGACGAAAGCCACCGAACCGGACGGCGGTCCGGGAAGCCGGACAGCGGTCCGGGAAGCCGGACGGCGGCCCCGGCCCGGCGTTCCGCCCAGTCGCGTCGCCGCGAGCTCTGTCGTCACGGACTCTTCGGTCACGACCGCAACGTGGGTGCCGCATCCTGGGGCCATGCCGTCCACGCCGCCCACGCCGATCATGCCGTCCATGCCGTCTTCCGGGCGGGTCACCTCCGGTCTGGCCGCGCTCGCCGCGCTCCTCGCCGACGAGACTCGGGCGCGGTTCTGCCTGGCGCTGCTCGACGGCCGGGCCTGGACGGCGGGCGAGCTGGCCCGGCACGCCGGAGTGGCCCCCTCCACCGCCAGCGCGCACATCGACCGGCTCGTCGAGGGTGGGCTGCTCACCGCGGAACGGCAGGGCCGGCACCGCTACGTACGGCTGGCGGACGCCCAGGTGGCCCACCTGATCGAGGACCTCGCGGCGCAGGCCGCACCCGAGCACGGGCGGCCGGACCGGCCGCGTACGCTGCGGGCCGCGAGCGCGGCCGGGGCGCTGGCGCGCGGCCGCACCTGCTATGACCACCTGGCGGGCCGGCTCGGCATCGCCGTCACGGAGGCGCTGACCGAGCGCGGGTTGCTGCGCCAGGACACCGGCTTCGCGCTCACGGACGCCGGTCTGCGCTGGTTCGCCGACCTGGGAGCGCCCCTCGCCCCGTCGGGTCGGCGCCCGCTGGCGCGCGGGTGTCTCGACTGGACCGAGCGCAGGCCGCACCTGGCGGGGCTCGCCGGAGCGGAGCTGTGCCGCCACGCGCTGGAGGCGGGATGGTGCGTGCGGATCGGCTCGACCCGCGCCGTCCAGGTCACCCCCGAAGGTGAACGCGCGCTGGCGGAACTGCTCGGCCTCCCCGCGGCGGCTCTGCGCTGACGGGGGCTGACAGGAGTAGGCGCTGACAGGGGGAGGCGCCGACCGGGGCGGGCGGAACGCCGGGAGCCGGCCGGTCAGGGAATGGTGCGTTCCGAGGGGATGGAGCCGTCCTTGAAGGCGTCGAGCATGCCGGGCAGGTCCTGTGTCTCCAGCAGTTCCGCCCGGCACGGCGCGCAGTCGTCGAGGTGCCGCTCGAACTCCTCGGCCTCGTCGTCGTCCAGCACTCCCAGGGCGTACGCTGCCACGTCGAAGTGCGGCGACGACGCGGACATCAGCTGGCCACCCCCCTCTCCTTCAGGGCCGTACGAAGTGCGCGCAGGGCGTAAAAGAGCCTCGACTTCACGGTACCCGGTGGGATGCCCAGAACTTCGGCCGCTTGGCTTACTGTCCGGTCGCGTAAGTATGTCTCTTCGATAACTTCCCGGTGCTGGGCGGACAGGTTCCGCAGCGCGTCCGCGACCACGATGGCCGCCAGCGTGCGGTCCGCGCCGTCCGGCACGGCAAGGCTGTCCTCCTCGGGAGCCTCCACCTCCCTGGGCCGGACGCCGCGCCGGCGGCGTCCGTCGATCACGATGCGGCGGGCGACAGTGAGGAGCCACGCCCACAGCAAGTGGGGCTCCCATGTCAGCTTCGCCGAGTTGCGCCAGGCACGCACCAGCGTCTCCTGGACGACATCCTCAGCCCATTGCAGGTCGTTGCCGGTCGTCTTGCGCACCTGACGCAGCAGCGGACCGCCGAACTCGCGGTAAAGCTCCCTGATCAGGAGTTCCTCCCGATCGGGGTCGTCGTAGTCATTGGAGTCCAGACGCACGAACCGGCTGTCGAGTTGTCGACGCACGGCCACATATTTGCACCAGCGTTAGTTGTTCGTACACCACATCCGTAACTCCAGTTATTTCTGACTACGTCCTGAACCGCCCCCGGCGACGCCGCGTACCTCCGACCGAAGGTCACGAAAGGAGGCACGATGCGGTTCCGTTTCGGGGAACTCCTGGTGCTCGGCGTCTTCCTCTTCGCGGCGGCCGTCACGGTGATCGTGGTCGTCCCCAGGAGCGCGTCGTCGGCCCAGGCGGGCTGGACGCAGACCCCCTACGGCCCGCTGGGCCCGGCCGACCGCGACCTGCTGGTCAGGGTGCGCTGGGCGGGGCTCTGGGAGATCCCCGCCGGGCGCTGGGCCCAGGACCGGGCCGGCAGCGAGAAGGTCAAGGACGTCGGCAGGCACCTCGTGGAGGACCACACCAAACTCGACGCGCAGGTCAGGGAGCTCGCCGCCAAGCTCGGCGTCCCGCTGCCGGACCAGCCGAACCCGGATCAGCGGGGGTGGCTGGACGAGATGGCCGCCGCGCGCGGCCCCGAGTTCGACCGCGTCTTCGCGGACCGCTTGCGTAACGCCCACGGCAAGGTGTTCACCTTCGTCTCCGCGGTCCGCGCGGGCACCCGCAACAGCCTGGTCCGCGACTTCGCCGGGCAGGCCGTCGACGTCGTGATGAAGCACATGACCCTGCTCGAAGGCACGGGTCTCGTCGACTACTCCGCCCTCCCCACCCCCACCGTCTAGAAGGTGCATCCATGCGAAAACGGCTCATTCTCGCCATGGCGGGCGTGCTGCTCGGAGGCTCGCTGAGCCCGCTGAACCCGCTGATCGGTGGGGTCCGGCCCGCCCTCGCCGACCACTGCGATCCGTCCGTCCAGGGCGCGGGGTGCGAGGACGTCGGCCCCGCTCTGGAGGACTTCGCCGACATCCGGCGGGTGCCGCCTGGCGACGGCGGCGTACGCGCCGGGCGCGGCTCGTTCACCTCCCGCTGCGGACGCAACGAGAACGGCCACCGCAACTCCGACAACCACATCGTCGCGCCCGGGGTGTCGAACGGCGCGCACCACGTCCACGACTACGTCGGCAACCTCACGACCAACGGGTCCTCCACCGACGAGAGCCTCGCCGCGGGCGGCACGACCTGCCGGCTCGGCGACAGGTCCACGTACTTCTGGCCGGTGCTGCGCAGCCGGCAGGGCCTCGGCGCCCAGCCGTCCGCCTCTCCCTCCCCCTCCGCCGCCGCCTCCCCCGCCGACGTCCAGGACGCGACGGCAGAGGACGTGACAGCCGAGAACCCGGCGGCACAGGACGCGACGGCACAGGACGCGACGGCACAGGACGCGACGGCGACGGCGGAGGACGCGACGGCGCGGCACATTGAGGAGCCGGGCGGCGCGGCCGAGGGCAACGTCGGCACGATCCTCCTCGCCCGGTCGGTCACGCTGCAGTTCCGCGGCAACCTGGTCAGCAGGGTCGTGGCGATGCCCCGGTTCCTCCGGCTCATCACCGGGGACGCGAAGGCGGCCACCAACGGCGGCGCCAACGCCCGCGCCCAGTGGACCTGCACCGGCTTCACGAACCGGCTGACCGGGAAGTATCCGCTCTGTCCCCGGGGCAGCCTGGTGCTGCGCGTGCTCGACTTCCCCAGTTGCTGGGACGGTCAGAACACCGACAGCGCCAACCACCGGACGCACGTCGTCTTCCCCGCCCGGAACGGCGCGTGCCCGGCGGGCACCCGGGCGATCCCGCAACTGCGCATGACCCTGGCCTACTCGGTGCCGGGCGGGCCGTCGTTCGCGGTGGACAGCTTCCCCGAGCAGCGGCACAACCCGATCACCGACCACGCCGACTTCGAGAACGTGATGCCCGACCGGCTGATGCGGTCGGTGGTCACCTGCATCAACCGCGGCCTGCGCTGCTGAGCCGCGCCCCGATCGTGCCGTTCCCCGCCCGGTCCTCACGCAGGCCACCCCCACCCGAGGGCCCCACCCAAGTGGGCGGGGAACGGCGCCTCCACACCCCCCAGGCAGTACGACGGAGGAAATCAGTGCCCAACAGAGGGGCTTCCCGGCGCACCCGGCCGAATCCCGGCCTCGACCTCGAACGGCGCGGCGTACGCGTGGGCCTCGGCGTCGTGGTCGCCGTGGTCATCACCGGCGGGCTGGCCGCCACCCGGACGTCCGGCGGCTCGGCGTTCCTGGCCGAGGCCCAGTCGTTCCTCACGTTCTACGCCGGCGTCTTCTCGCTGGTCGGCCTCACCACCACGGTCGCCCTGGGCCTGGCGGCGACCGACCGCGTGATCCTGCCCATCGCGCAGCGGGTGCGCGTGCAGCTCGTCCACCGGGCCATGGCCCTGCTCGGCATCGGCTTCCTCATCGTGCACATCGGCATGAAGATCGCCGCCGGGCTTGTGCCGCCGTACGGGTCGGTCGTGCCGTCCACCAACGTGTACGTCTCGCTGGGGGTCGTGGCCTCCGACCTGTTCATCGTGATCGTCGCGACCGGCGTCATGCGGGGCAGGTTCGCCCAGGCGGAACGGCCCTGGCTGTGGCGGGGGCTGCACGACCTGGCCTACCTCGCGTGGCCGGTGGCGATCCTGCACGGCCTGACCGCCGGCCGGGCCGCCGCGCCGTGGGTCACCTTCAGCTACGTGGCCTGCCTGGCGGCGGTCGGCGCCGCCCTGCTGATCCGCCTCGCGGCCGCCACCCGGCCGGCCCGGCAGGCCGCGACCGACGAATGGAGCGCCGCCCCCGCCGCCGTCACCGGCACCGGGCGCCGTACGGTCCGCGAGGAGGACAGCCGACGGGCGGCGCGGCCGGTCAGGCCGCAGGCCCGGCCCGAGGTGGCCGTCCTCGCCCGCACCGGCACCGATCCCGCCGCCCCCGACGTCCCCCGCTACATCCTGCGGGACGTCTCAGGCGGTCTCCCGCACGACGTCCTGAACGACGTCCTGAGTGATGCTCCGCCCACCCCCCAGGAACCCCGCCTCCGGAGGATCGTGTGATTCCCTACCGCGTCTCCAACGTCCGGCGGCTCGGCCCGTCCCGGCTGACCGCCGGGCTCGACGAGCATCGCAGGCTCGACCTCAACGCCCATCACAAGTACCACGACCGGCTGCCGGGCCAGACGGTCGACGCGCTCATCTCGATGGCCGAGGAGGTGGACCTGCGGGGCCGGGGCGGAGCCGCGTTCCCGTTCGCGCGCAAGCTGCGCGCCGTGTCCGCCCGTGACGGCGACACCGTCGTGCTGGTGAACGCCGCCGAGGGCGAGCCCGCGAGCCTGAAGGACAAGACCCTGCTCACCCGGGCGCCGCACCTGGTGCTGGAGGGCGCACTGCTCGCGGCCAGCGCGCTCGGCTCCCGCGAGGTGGTGGTCGCGGTCGGCGCGGGCGAGCTCGCCGAGGCCTCGGTCACCGCCGCCGTGGCCGAGCGCGGCCTGACCGGGCTCGTACGCGTCGTGGCGATCGAGGAGCGGTTCATCTCCGGCGAGGGCGGCGCGCTCGTCCGCGCCGTCAACGGCGAGATGGGGCTGCCGCCGGGCCGCAAGGTCCGCTCCAGCGACAGCGGCGTGTACGGCCTGCCGACCCTGCTGTCGAACACCGAGACCTTCGCCCAGCTCGCCGTGCTGGCCGAGCTGGGCCCGGAGGAGTACGCCGCGGTGGGCACGGTGCAGGAGCCGGGGACCATCCTGCTGACGGTCGGCGGCTCGGTGGGCGCCCCCGCGGTGGTCGAGGCCCCTCCGGGGGTGCCGCTGGCCGACGTGCTGACCCTGTGCGAAGCGAAGATCGGTGACGGCCTGCTGCTCGGCGGATACCACGGCACCTGGATGTCCGCCGAGGCGGCGTACGGCACGGTCCTGTCCCGGCGCGGCGCGAAGGAGGCGGGCGGCGAACTGGGCGCGGGCATCGTGGTCGTGCTGGGCGAGGACACCTGCCCGCTCGGCGAGACCGCGCGGGTGGCGGGCTACCTCGCCGCGCAGTCGGCCGGGCAGTGCGGCCCGTGCCGTCTCGGCCTGCCCGACCTCGCGCGGGCCTTCCGGCAGCTCCAGGACGGCGACCCGGACGGCCCCGAGGCGGTCCGCCGTGCGGCCGCCGCGGTGAAGGGCCGGGGCGCCTGCTTCCACCCGGACGGCTCGGCCAGGTTCGTGCTGTCGGCCCTGGACGCGTTCGCCGACGACGTGGAGGAGCACCGCTTCCACGGCGGCTGCGGACGGGAGACGAAGGGCGTGCTCCCCCTGCCCGTGGAGGAGGCGCGGGACGTCCGGCTCATGGTCGACTGGACCCGCTGCCAGGGCCACGGCCTGTGCGCGCATCTCGTGCCGGAGCTGGTCAAGCTGGACCACCACGGCTTTCCGGTGTTCATGGACACCGGCGTCCCCTCGTGGCTGCTCGGCGACGCCCAGAAGGCGGTGGAGATGTGCCCCGCGCTGGCCCTGCGGATCGGCGCGAAGTGAGACCCGACACGAAGGACGAAGTGATGACACTGTAACCAACCGGACCGGATCAGCACGCGTCTCACGAGGTAGATCACCACCTCGGGAGTACGACCATGATCGACAGACGGAGCTTCCTTCGCGTCTCGGCCCTCGCCGGGACCGCCGCCTTCTCCGGCGCCTTCTCGGGCACGGCGTTCGCCGCCGCCGGTCCCCGTCCCGCCGACTGGTCCGCACTCGGCCGGGGACTGGACGGCAAGCTGATCCGGCCGGGCGACGCGTCGTACGACAACGCGCGCCACGTGTTCAACGCGGCCTTCGACTCCGTACGGCCGGCCGGGGTGGCGTACTGCGCGACGGCGGCCGACGTGTCGGAGTGCCTGGCGTTCGCGCGGCGGTTCGGCGTGCCGGTGACCTCCCGGTCGGGCGGCCACAGCTACGCGGGCTGGTCCACGGGCGCCGGGCTGGTCGTCGACGTGTCGCGGATGAGCGGCGTGTCGTACACGAGCGGTCACGCCACGGTCGGCGCCGGCGCGCGGCTCGTGGACGTGTACGCGAAGCTGGCCGCGCACGGGGTGAGCATCCCGGCGGGCTCCTGCCCGACCGTCGGCGTGGCGGGTCTCACGCTCGGCGGCGGCATCGGGGTGGTGTCGCGGCAGTACGGCCTGACCTGCGACGTGCTGGAGTCCCTGAAAATCGTCACAGCCGACGGGAAGACGCTGACCTGCTCGGAGACCTCGCACCCGGATCTGTTCTGGGCCTCCCGGGGTGGCGGCGGCGGCAACTTCGGCGTCGCGACGTCGTTCACCTTCCGCACGCACGCCACCCGTCAGGTGACGCTGTTCTTCCTGCACTGGCCCTGGTCGAAGGCGGCCGCCGTGCTCAAGGCGTGGCAGGCGTGGGCGCCGTCCGCGCCCGACGCGCTGTGGTCCAACTGCCACCTGAACCACGACCCGTCCCCGGACGTGATGGTCGGCGGCCTCTACCTCGGCGGCAAGGCGGCATGCGAGAACCTGCTGCAGAAGCTCGCCGACCGGGTCGGCTCCGGGCCCAAGACCCGTTATGTCGCGGTCTCCGCGTACGACCACGCGATGATGGTGGAGGCGGGCTGCTCGACGCTGACGGTGGCGCAGTGCCACCGTCCCGGCACGCTCCCCGGCCAGAACCCGGGCGGAAGGCTCGTCCGCGACTCGTTCACCGCGAAGTCGCACTTCGCCTACACGCCGCTGTCGTCCGCCGGGATCAGGGCGCTGCTGGCCCAGGTCGCCGCGCCGGGACGGCACTCGGTGCTGCTCGACGCGCTCGGCGGCGCCGTCGCCCGGGTCCGCCCGGACGCGACCGCCTTCCCGCACCGCAAGGCGCTGTTCAGCGTGCAGTACTACGCCCACAAGTCCGGCGCCGCCGCCTGGACCCGCGCCGCCCACGCCGCCATGCGGCCGCACTTCGGCGACCACGCGTACGTCAACTACGTCGACCCGGAACTCACCAACTGGCGGCAGCAGTACTACGGCGCGAACGCCGCGCGCCTCGCCGAGGTCAAGGCGGCCTACGACCCCGGCCGCCTCTTCCGCCTCCCCCAGGGCATCTGACCAGGCCGACCGGGACGCGGGGCGACGGCTTCGAAGGCCGGCCAGTCCAGCGACTCGTCCCACACATGGTTCGCCATCGCGGCCAGGTGGATTCCCGTACGGATGATCTCCGCCTGGGAGATGCCACGGCGCTTGGCGGCTTCCTTGATGACAGCGAGGTCTTCGGGATCGGCGCAGACGACGATCTTCTTCATCGGCATGGGCCACCGCTCAGCGGATCACGTTGTCCGGCCGATCCAGCCATACATGTTGACCATCCGGGGTGACGGTCAGCCCGAAGCGATCCCGGCCGGGGCTTCCCCACCCCACCCAGCGCAAGAAAGCCTCTTCCACCTCGTTCCACAGGTCGCGCGGCCCCCTCTGATGCACCGCCGCCCGCTTGTAGTCAGGCGAATAGTGCACCTGCGCGTCTGAGTCACCCGACCACACCCACAGGTGGAACCCGCCGTCGTCCTCATCGGTGTGTGTGGCGTCGACGCCGGGTAGCAGGCCCGCGACGGCGATGTCCGCCCCGAACGACGACCGCACCACCCGGCGTGGGTCCAGGTCGGTTCCCGAGTCCCGGAAATCGTCGGAGTAGGCGGGAAGCACAGAGCGCTGGGAACGCAGCATCATGAAGGCGCAACTCCCATGAAAGCGGCCCACCGCGGTGCCATCCCCGGTGGCGGTCAGCTTGAGCATGTGTCCGGCCTCCCAGCCGGGCATCCAGGGCAGCACGATCACCCCGCCGGGCCGGGTCTGCTCCACCCACGCCTGGGGCACCTTCCGCACGCCACACGTGACATGGACGCCGTTGTAGAGCGCGCCCTGCGGCCATCCCTCCGCCCCGTCGCCGAGGACCAGGTGCGGCGCGTATCCCGCCGCCTTGAGGTTGACCGCCGCGGTGGCGTGAACGGCGGGATCGATCTCGATGCTGGTCACGTTGGCGTCGCCGAGCCGATACGCCAGCAGTGCGGCCGTCCAGCCCGTTCCCGTGCCGATCTCCAGAACCTCATCGCCCGCGTAGGGGCCGAGCAGATCGAGACCACGAGCGACGATGCCCGGAGCGGACGAGGAGGAGGTGTAATCCACCCCGCCCTGCCCCGCTTCGTCGATGTCCAGGTTCCCGTCATCGAGTTGCGTGATGATCGGGGCGTTCTGCTGGTAGATCGCCGCGAACCAGCCCTTCGGATCGCTCTGGCGGTCGATCACGAATCCCTCGTTGCCGTCCTCGGGAGCGCACCAGGCCCGGTCAGGGATGAACAGGTGACGCGGGACGGCTTCCAGCGCCCGCCTCCACTCCGGATCCAGGTCGCCCAGTCCCGCGAGCATGGCGGCGACATGCTCCTCCTCCAGCTTCATTTACCGCCGCCCTTCTCGTGCTTGCCGCCCTGCCCCGGGCGGACACCGTCTCCGGTCGGTTTGGGCGTCTCCACCGGGCGACTCGACGGCCGCTGACCCTCGTGCTTGCCGCCACCCTTACCCTGATCTGCCATCGCGCGCTCCTCCCCGCAGGCGGCATGCCCCGAACTCGCAGGTCAGCCGTAGGACGTTCTTGGAACATCGATACGGCCCAAGCTTGAGGGAATGCGCTGGGACGTCGAAACTTCGTCTGGGACGGATAGCGGGACGTCTTTTGGAGCTATAAACGTCCCCATGGCGGTGAACGAGCGCTTACGAACGGCCCTGCTCAACATGGGGATGACGGGCAGGCAACTGGCCGAGGTCGTCGGCGTCGATCCCAAGACCGTCGAACGATGGGTCAATATCGGACGAACCCCGCATCCGGCCATCGCCCACAGAGCCGCGCTCGCGCTCCGGGAAGACCTTGCCTACCTTTGGCCCGAAACCGAGCAAGGACGCCGGAGAAGACAGGGCACGAGTGACATGGTGGTCGCATACCCGACGCGCGCCAACGCCCCCTTCGACCTGTGGCGCACCGTGTTCGAGCAAGCCGAGCAGGAGATCGGCATCCTTGTCTATGCCGCAATTTTCATCCACGAGTCATGGCCGGAATTTTCGGAGCTACTCACCACAAAGGCCCAGGCAGGATGCCGAATAAGGGTCATGCTGGGCGACGCGGACTCACCCGTCATCCGAACACGCGGGCAGGAGGAAAAGTACGGCCATGGCATCGAGGCCCGATGCCGCGTCGCTCTCATGCACTATCAGCCGCTCATGAAGCGCGCGGGCATCGACGTACGCGTGCATGGTACGACCCTGTACAACTCCCTCTACAGAGGAGACGACCAGATGATCGTCAACGCTCATGTGTTCGGCATGAACGCCTACGGTGCTCCCGTCTATCATCTCCGCCGGACCGGAGAGGGCGGCCTCTACGACGTGTACGCTGCCAGCTTCGAAGCCGTCTGGGAGCAGTCCCGGCGTCCAGGAGAGTGATCGTGGCTCGCACCGAGTACTACGACGACCCGGCGGCGCCCGAACCGAACAGCCTTGTCGTGGGCGTCTCCGCTGTGGTCAGCGATGAGAAGGGCCGCATTCTGATGCAGCGCCGGGCCGACAACGGCCTGTGGGCACTTCCCGGAGGCGGGATGGACCTGACGGAGTCAGTCCCGCAGACCGCCGTACGGGAGGTGAAGGAAGAGACCGGTTACGACATCGAGATCACCGGCATCGTCGGCTTGTACACGGACGCCCGCCACATCATCGCGTACACCGACGGCGAAGTACGCCGGCAGTTCAACGTCTGTCTCACCGCCCGCCGTACGGGTGGCGCCCTCACCGTCAGCGACGAGTCAACCGAAGTACGCTGGGTCGCCCGGGACGAGCTAGCACAACTTCCCATGCACGAGACGCAGCGACTGCGGATCACGCATTTCCTGCAGAACCGCAGCCAACCCCATATCGGATAATCCCGGCTCGGCGGAGCCGAGGTCCGAGCACCGCGCCGTCGCACTGGGACGACGAAGGACGATTATGACGCGGCTCAGATTGTTTGATATCCGACCGATATCGGCCATGAGCTGCTGCTGCATCTGGCATTTGATTTGACGGAATTGGCAACCCAAGGGCCGTAAACCGTGGTGTAGCCACCGCTACTGTCTTGACAGAAGAGCACGACCCGTGTCTGAGTCACTCCGGTTCCGCTGCACGTCGCCCAGCCGGTGCCGCCGACAACGCCAATCTGCGCGCTGGTGCTGCAGGTCGGCGCCGCCTGGGCGGGAGCAGTCGGCGACATTAGCGCTGTCGCGGCGGCGATCGCGGTCACCGCAGCGGCCGAAACGCCGAACTTCTTGATACGGCCCATTAGTTGCCTCCCTCGGTGCCGTGTTTTCTTCTTGATGGTAAGCACAGCTTTGAGGGATATCCATAGGGGCTGGTATGCGATTTGAATGAGCGGTTTACGGGCTGGCTGCAGGGCCGAAGATTGAAGTCCGCAACGGGGAATCAATTCGTCGGTGGCCCGGCGGCGAGGCGGTCGAGCCATTCGCCGAGCACGTGGCGTTCTCCGTCCGTGAGGGCCGTGGCGTCCGGCAGGGTGGCGCGCAGCGCCATCGCCGCCGCCGCGGGCCCGGGGGTCTCGACGGCGGGGGCGTCGGTCGTGATGGCGGCTATCGCCGCGTCGCGGGCCACCTCGGACAGGCGCATGTCACGCCGTTCCTCCGGCATGGCGAGCAACGTGAAGACGACGCCGGTTCCGGCGGAGTGCACGAGGTCGGCCGCCAGGCGCTCGCCGACCTTCAGCCGGCCGGCGGCGGCGATCGCGCGGATGCGCTCTCCCAGCATGCGGAAGGCGACGACGGAGGCGGGCGACCGACGCCCCGGCTGGGGATCGCCGTACATGAGCGAGAACAGTGCGGGGTTGGCCAGCCCGAAGCCGACGTGCAGGTCCCACCCGGCCCGGAACTCCTCGACCGGATCGCCGGCGGGCGGCCGGGCCTTCTTGTCCCGGAGATATGAGGTGAAGCCGAACTCGGCGACCGCGTCGAGCAGGCCCTCCTTGTCGCCGAACAGGCGGTAGATCGTCGGAGCCTGGGTGCCCGCCGCGGCGGCCACCGCCCTGGTCGAGAGGGCGTCGCGGCCACCACTCGCGAGCAGTCCCGCCGCGACCGTCACGATGTGCGCCCGCGTCCTGTCGCGGCCGGCCGTCTCGCTCCCAGGATCACTCATGCTTCCAACGATAGCAAGGAGTTGCTATCGATGGTTTTTCAGTGTTAGCGTCCTGGCGATATCGCCGATAACACGGGAGTATGTCGTGATCATCGTTACCGGAGCGACCGGTCAGCTTGGCCGCCTTGTCGTCGAGCACCTGCTCACGCGGGTCCCCGCCGAACGGATCGGCGTCAGCGTGCGCGAACCCGGCAAAGCCGAAGACCTCGCGGATCGAGGCGTACGCGTCCGGCAGGGCGACTTCGACGACCCCGGGAGCCTGGCGTACGCGTTCGAGGGCGCGGCGCGGGTGCTGATCGTCTCCGGCCCCGCGGACGCCGCCCCGCACCGTGCGGCGATCGAGGCCGCCACGGCCGCGGGCGCCAAGCGAATCGTCTACACCAGCCACATGGGGGCGAACCCGGCCTCTCCCTTCCTCCCGATGCCGGCCCACGCCGAGACGGAGCGGGACCTGAGCGCGTCCGGGGTTCCGTTCACCGCGCTGCGCAACGGCTTCTACGCGGACACCATCGTCCAGGTCATCGGCCAGGGGCTCCGGGACGGTCAGATCGTCGCACCCGCCGACGGGCCGGTCTCCTGGACGGCCCACGCCGACCTGGCCGAGGCGGCCGCCGTCGCGCTGACCGAGGAGGGCGGGCTCGACGGGATCACGCCGTCGCTGACCGGCCCCGAGGCGCTCGACCTCACGGACATCGCCGCCATCGCCTCCGAACTGACCGGACGCGAGATCACCCGCGTCACCGTCCCGGACGACGAGTGGATCACCGGCGTGGTGTCGCGCGGCGTCCCCGAGGGGCAGGCACGGTTCCTGCTCGGCATGTACGAGGCCAGCCGTCAGGGCGAGTTCGCCGAGGTCGGCCCGGCCCTCGGGGAGGTGCTCGGCCGTAAGCCGACGGCGTTCCGCGACGTGCTCGCGGCCACGCTCACGCCCTGACCGGCCGCCGTATTCGGCCCGTTTCCGCCCGTTCGATTCGCGTGATCATTAGATTACGTCGGACCGAGCGTTTCCAGGGAGTGCGGACATGGGCAGGCGCAGGTACCGGGACGAACGTCGTCACTACAAGTACGTCGAGGCCGTGGTGCTCGACCGCGTTCTCGACGAGAACACGCAGTCGGTGCTGCGGATGCTGCCCGGGCAGCCGATGGTGACCGCGACCTCGTTCTCCGCGTCCGTGGATTGGGAGGACTACACGCGGGAGATGGAGCAGTTCGTCGAGCGGACCTTCGACGCCTGGCTCTTCTTCGACAACATCGGTCCCCGTTCGGTCGCCTTCCGGATACCCGGCACGGCGCTGTCCGCGGAGACGGTCGCGCCGTACGCGCACGGCGACACGCTCGAAGGCCTGAGCGTGGAGACGAGCGACGACGACCTGCTCCTGCGGTTGCGCATGTACGCCGAGGACTCCGAGTTGTTCAACCTGCACGAGACCGGCGCGGGATGGCTCAAGGACATCCTCCCGGTCCGTGCGGAACTGATGTCGGGCACCCTCGACTCCCTGGAGCTGGCACCGGTGGTCGGCACCCACTGGGACGAGATCGAGCGCGACGTGTCCGCCGAGTATGGGCTGTCGAAGGCGTCCCGCACCCTGGCCGCGTACCTCCAGGTCGCCCCGGAGGAGCTGAAGCGCCTGGCCGCCAGGCGGATTCAGGCCCGGCAGACGGAGTTGCCCCCGGGTTGGCTGTCCAGCTGTTCCGATCTCGAACCAGTGGCCCGGTGGGAGTTCGCCGCCGCGGAACCACACAAGTCGTTCCAGATCACCCTGGGCCGGCTGCCGAGCGGCTGCGAGTACGGCGACTGGTACGTGACGGCGACCGAGCCGCGTGGCAGGGATCTGGCCTTTCGCGCCGAGGACGACGCCCGCCGGGGTTATCACGACGAGGCGCTGCGGCTGCAACGGCTCAACGACCCCGGTCGCTGGCGGCAGCTCGACCAGGCCGGGTGAGCCGCTCCGGGCCCGGCAGGCGCGGACCGCGTCGGGAAACTTTCACCGGCCGGGACCGCCCACCAGCGCGTCGATCGCGCCTGCGCAGCCGGAGCATGGTCAGCGGAAAACGGCGAACCTACGATGACCTCGCGCCCCAAGATCGTGCTCGTAAGCGGGATCGGATTCCCGCCCTGTCGCTATTCACCAGGCCCTCACAGGAGGCGCGGATGGCTCAGCACGATGAACCGTACGGACAATCCCGGCGTGGTTCGCTCGCCGGCCGACTGCTGATACCGGTGGCGCTCGTCGCCATCGGGATCGGCCTCAGCCCGGCGGCGGCCCACGCCGACACCTGGCGGACGGCGACCGGCTCGGCATGGGGCCAGACGCAGTCCTCGGCTTCGGCGGCGGCCCAGGCGAGCGCGCGTACCGCCCTCACCCAGACGGCCGCCCAGCTCGGGGAGGTCTGCACGAACGTGACCTCCTCGGCGACCCTCTTGTACACCGTGCCCAGCGGGGGCGGCTACGTGTACGGCGGGACCGCGACCGGCCTGTGCGCTCCCGCGCCGCCACCGCCGTCCTACACCGTGCCGCGCACCGCGACGGCGCGCGGTGAGGCGAGCACCTACTCGGCGGCCGTGCAGAACGGCGCGGCAGCGGCCCGCGCCGCCATCCTCGCGGCCGGAGGCGACTGCACCGGCTACCAGACGACCGGCGCGACCAACGTGTACACGACTCCCACCGGAAGCTGGTACATCTACGACGTCACCGTGTCCGCTCTCTGCGTGCACTGAGCACCTCTCGGCGATCGCGGGGCGCGAATCGTCGGCGAGAGGCCCCTATAGCTGGCGATTCGCGGCGTTATCAGGCGTAATCTTTTCCGGCGACCTCACCATGGCCAGATATAAAGTGTCAGGAAAACATGTGAGGAGGCCGAAAATGCTGGTCGAATGGCTGGCAGCGGTGGCCGCGGCGGGCGGAACCGCGGTGGTGCAGGCCGCGGGCACGGATATGTGGATGAGCGTGCGGCAGCGAGCGGCAAAGGTGCTCAGCCGCGACGATCCCGACCGTGAGCAGGCGGAACTGCTGCGGCTGGATCAGGCCGCGACGGAGCTCGCCTCGCTCGCCCCGGGGGATGCGGCGTTGACACGGGCCCGGCAGGAGGCGTCCTGGACGGCCCGATTCGAGATGCTGCTGGAGAGTCTCGGCGAGGCCGAACGCGAACGGGTCGCCCGCGAACTGAACGACATCGCCGACCAGGCTCGCCAGGCATCAGTGGGGGGAGTGTCGGGGAACGTCTTCCACGGACCGGCCGCATTCCAGGTCGGCGACCACAACCGTCAGGACAACCATTTCGGGCCGAAGACATGAGCCGCGACTCCGATTCAGGCGGAGACGGAGTATCGGGAAACATCTTCCACGGCCCGGCTCCCTTCCAACTCGGCGATCGCAACGTCCAGATCAATCACATTCACCAGGCGACGCCGCATCGCCGCCCGCTGGTTCTCGCGGGTGCGACGCTGTCGACCCGGGAAGAACTCGCCGCCGTCATCCGCCGCGACTGGACCGCCGCGAGGCGTCAGTTCTTCGAGGGCGCGGCCGCAACCGGCGCGCCCTCCGATGGTCTGCTCGGTCTTCTCGCCTGGCTGCGCGATCTCGACGGCCTCACCGCCGGCGACCTGACCGCTCAGATAGAACTCATCGACCATCGGCTCCGGGACGACGCTCTCCCGGCCGACTTGAAAGTGCTGCACCTGCTGGGCTGGCTCGATCCGGAGGGAGAAGCCGTCTGGCGGGGAACGGTCGTGACCCCGGAGTCGCTTTCCGAGGCCTGCCGGATCGGCCGTCTGGAAGAAAGCGGCCCCGAATGGGAGCTCTACCGCGACCTCTGCGAGGGCGGCCTGCTGGACGCCCTGTCGCGGTTCAGCCGGCTGAGCGCGCTGCGCGGAACGCAGCGGGCCTGGGACGAGGTCTGGGGTTCGTGGCGGCGGTTGGCCACTCAGGTTCCCGGACTGCCGCCCGAAGGCCGGGAATGGGCCGAGAGCGGGGCGCGCGGGCTGTTGTTGGCTGCCCTTCTGCCCTACTCGGAGACCAGGACGTGGTTGCGCGCCGGCTGCGAGCGAGTGGCGCCACCCCCCACGGGCGAGATCGAGTGGTACGACTGGTTGCGGGCGCGGGACGGCGGCTCGGACACCCCTGTCGGATGGCTCGTGCGCGCCGACTTCACTGCTTTCGCCGCGGCCCAGGCGGAACAGCGGCGCCGGCAGGCGGAAGCCGACCGGCAGAACCAGCGGATACGGACCACGCTGGACGCCGCCTCCGCTCTGCGGCAGCGGCAGTGGGCCGACTACGAGGGCCGGCGACTCTCGCCCGCCGCCCGGCTGGAAGCGGTCGTCCGCGCGACGCTGTGGCTCGGGTCCTGGGGCGCGGCCACGATCCCGGTGACCTGGATCATGTGGGGCTGGATTCGGCCGGACATCGCCGCGACGCTGTCCTGGTATCTCGTCATGCTGACCCTGGCCGCGTACGCGGGCTGGCTGCCAAAGGTCATCCGGCTCGGCGCGGCGTACCAGCCTCCGCTGCGGCGCGTGCGCGAGTGGGCCGAGGAGGCCAGGGCCGACCGCGGGAGAACTCGGAGGGGTCTGTTCAGAGCCGGCCTCGTGGTCGGATTCGTGCTGATTTTCGGGGTGCTCCTTCATGACGTCGGCGTCATCGTGACGACGATTCTCCTCACGCCGCTGCTGGGCGTGGCGTTTCATTTCGCCCGCATCGGGGCGATCCACGACTGGGCGGACGATCACCGGGAACGACTGCGGGACTACCAGTCGAGGAGGGCCGGCTCCGGCGTTGCTCAGGACATCTCCGAAGGTGTTCGATCGCCGTCGGCCAGAGTCCGGGCCGACGCCTACCACGCGTTCATGCGCCAGTTCACCGGCCTCGACCACAACAGAAGAGACGAGTAGAAGACGAGTGCCTGGTTCACCGTGGCGGTGGTCAATAGGATCCGTGACGACCTGATTTTTCGGGACATCTCAGCGGGGGCCGAGCGATGTCGCACTCTGGTACGAACGGCGGCGAGGCGGGGAACTTACCCGCCGACCTGCGTAGGGGCGATCCCCGCGAGGTCGGACCGTACCGGCTGGTGCGCAGGCTGGGCGAGGGCGGCATGGGCGTCGTCTACCTGGGCGAGGCGCCGGACAGCACGCGGGTGGCGGTCAAACTGCTGCACCACACCATCGCCGCCGACCCCGGCTTCCGCCGCCGGTTCCGGCGCGAGGTGGAGGCGGCCAAGCGGGTCGCCCGCTTCTGCACCGCCGCCGTGCTGGACGCGGAGGTGGACGGCGAGACCGTCTACCTGGTCACCGAGTACGTCCCCGGGCCGACCCTCCGGGAGGCCGTCGAACGGGACGGGCCGCTGCGCGGCTCCAGCCTGGACGGGCTCGCGGTCAGCGTCGCGACGGCGCTGCGGGCCGTCCACGCGGCGGGCATCATCCACCGCGACCTGAAGCCGGGCAACGTCCTGCTCTCCCCCATCGGGCCGAAGGTCATCGACTTCGGCGTGGCCCACGTGACCGACACCGGCACGCACAGCAGCGCCGTCGTCGGCACCCCCGCGTTCATGTCGCCCGAGCAGTTCGACGGCCGCGCGCTCACCCCCGCGTCGGACGTCTTCGCCTGGGCGGGCACGGTCACGTACGCGGGCACCGGCCGGGCGCCGTTCGGCAACGGGCCGCTCCCGGTCGTGCTCAACCAGGTCATCAACGGGGAGCCGAGACTGGACGGCCTGGACGGGCCGCTGCGTCCGCTGGTCGAGCGCGCCCTGGCCAAGGACCCGGCCGTACGGCCGACCGTGCAGGAGATCCTGGACGCCCTCACCGGCTCCCGGGCGGAGCCGGAGGCGTGGGTCACCACCCAGCCGGGCGGGCGGAGGAGCCGTCGCGGGCTGGTGACCGGGATCGGTGCCGGGGTCGCCGGGCTGGCGGTGATCGCGACGGTGGCCGCCGTACGGCTTGCCGGGGACGACCCGCCCTCCCCGGCAACCTCGGCGACGTCCACGCGCTCCGCCGCGGTGGCCGGAGACGACTCCGCACCTCGGACCGGCGTGTCCTCCACCCCGGCCGCGTCACAGGCGCCACAGGCGGACGGCGGCGACGACCCCGGCAGGGGAAACCCGCTGCGCGAGCCCGGCGTACGGTTCGCGTACCAGACGGACCCGGACGCGCGGCGCCAGGCGAACGTCTGGAGCGCGCAGGGCAGGAAGGCCGACGCCGCGCTGATGCGCGCCCTGGCGGCGGTGCCGCACCCCGTGAACCTGAACATGCCCGCCGACGAGGCCGGCCGTACGGTCGCGTCCGCCATGCGGGCGGCCACCGCGCGTCACGCCGTCGCGGTGATCGTGACCGACCAGGTGCCGAGGAAGGACTGCTCCCAGTGGGGAGAAGTGGACGAGCGGGCGTACCGCGCCTGGATCGACGTGGTGGCGAAGGCGATCGGCTCGGGCCGGGCGGTGGTCGTGCTGGAGCCGAACAGCCTGACCAGGATTCCGGGATCCGACAGTTGCCCGGCCGGGGGCAGGGCGGCGGCGGCCGAGCGTTACCGGGAGCTCGGTTACGCGGTGAACCGCCTGCGGAGGCTTCCGCACACGGCCGTGTATCTCGACGGCGGCATCGAGGGCTGGCCGGGCATGGTCGACATCGCCGACCGGCTGCTGAAGGCCGGGGTGGGGCGAGCGGACGGCTTCTACCTGAACACCTCGGACTACCAGGAGACCGATCGGCTCCTGCGGTATGGGGAGAACCTGTCCCTGTGCCTTTATGTGAAGACGAAGGACCCCGCGAGCGCCTGCACCGGCGCGGAGCTCGGCGCGGTGCCGACCGGAGCGCCGCTGACCCACTTCGTCCTCGACACCAGCCGGAACGGCAGGGGCGGGTGGAAACCGCCGAAGGGCAGGTACGCCGACCCGGAGAAGTGGTGCAATCCACCGGGGGTGGGCGTGGGACCCCGCCCGACCACCGAGACCGGCGGCGAACTGGCCGACGCGTTCCTGTGGCTCCGCGCCCCCGAGCGGTCGAACGGCCAGTGCACCCGAGGCGGCCCGGGCCCCGAGGACCCCGAGTGGCACCAGGTGGACCCGGTCGGCGGCACCTGGTGGCCCGCCCTCGCCCTCGACCGCGCGAAGAACGCCGTCCCCCCGCTGCGCTGACTCACTTATCGGTGCTGTTGACCTTGCGGAGCCGGGCCCGGACCGTACGGCGGACCAGCGGGCCCATGTCGTCCAGCGCCGCGACCAGGCCGGCGAGCTGCTCCAGGCTGTCGAACGCGCGCTTCGCGCCGTCCTCGTCGACCCCCTCGTACAGTTCGAGACCGACGAACGCGGCGGCGGTGGCGCGGGCGAGCCCGGCGACGTCCACGAACTCGGCGATCGGGGTGCCGGTCAGCACCCTCTGGAGCACCTCTTCGACCTCGGCGACCCACATGCCGAGGCCGGCCCCGGTGGCGGGGGCGAGCCTGCCGTCCATCTGGCTGCCCGCGAGCATCTGGGCGAGCACGGCGAGGTTCCCCGCTTCACGCTCCTCGGCGTGCAGCGAGCGGCCCAGGTCGAGCAGTTCGCGCAGCGTGGTCACGGCCGCGAACCGCTCGCGGTAGACCGTCACCCGCTGCTCCGAGCCGTACCGCAGGGCCGCGGCGAGGAGCTCGTCGACGGTGCCGAAGTGGTAGAAGACCAGCGCCTGGTTGACCCCGGCGGCGGTGGCGACGGCCCGCGCGGAGGCCCCCGCGATGCCCTGCGTACGCAGGGTTTCCAGCGCTCCTTCGAGCAGCCTCGTCCGGGTGTCGCCCATCGTCACTCCCTCAGCGGCGTACCTCTTCGCGCCGCGGCTTCACGGTAGCGGGTACGCCGTGCTCCACGACGTCGACGTAGCGCGCCCGGAACGCCCCCCAATAGCCGAACAGCGGGCCGAGCTTCGCGTTGGAGACGGTGACGCCGACGCGGAAGAGCCCGGCGTCACCGTCGTACGACTCCCTGACGACGGCGGTCCCGGTCACGGAGCCGGGGAGGCGGCAGGAGACGAGCCCCTCGTGCAGGCGGAACTCGCCGGACCGGATGACGAGGCCCCCGTGCTCGTCCACCGCCATGTCCAGGTCGACCGCCAGGTGCTGGTGCGAGCCGAGATAGTCGACGATGCCGCGCCGCTCGTGGTCGTACACCATCGTGGCGTCGAACCTCCGCCGCCGTCGGGGCAGGTCGAAGGTGCGGACGAACGTGACGGTCTCGCGTCCGTGGGAGTCGACGTACGGATAGTTCTCGATGGTGAACGGCACCCGCCGGCCCTGCTCGGGGACCAGGATGTTGCGCCTGGTGCCCAGGGCCAGGAACGGCCGGGTGAACGCGGCATGCCAGATGTGGTCCATCGTTCCCGTGCCGACGCAGGCCCGCCCGCCGGTCACGCTGACGCCGAAGCGGCGGCGTAACTGCGGGTGCAGGCGGGCGAAGTCGGCGCCGAGGGTGCGTTCGAAGATCGAGGTCATCGCGTCTCCAGTTCGGGCAGCGGGGCTGTTGCTGCCTGCCGGTCGGGTGGGCGGATGGTTGCGCGGCTGATCGGTCGGCTGGTTGGGCGGCGCAGGCAGCGCCGGGCGGCGGGGGTTCCGGGCAGCGGCGGCAGGAGGACCGCCAGCGCCGCGACCAGTAGGGCGGCTGGGGGCGGGGCCAGTGCTGTGGCCGTGGTGGTGACGAGCACGCGTACGCACACCTCGGCGAGGGCCTGCCACAGGGAACGCTCGGGTGTTCTTCCTGTCTCCAGCCAGAGGCGGAGCCGGTCGAAGGACCATGCCGTCGCCCAGCCGATGAGCGGCCGGAAGACGAGGTCCACGGCCCTTCCCCAGCCGGGGCGGTAGCCGTACCGGGTGAGGAAGCGGACACCGTCGGGAGTCTGGACGTATCGCCAGTAGCCGGAACCCGAGCGAATCGGCGACAGCGGGTGCGCCGATGCGAAGCGCAGCGCGGACGTCCTGTCGTCGGGGTCGAGCCGGTCCCCCGCCGCGACGCCGGCACCGGTGATCACGAGGCCCGGCAGCAGCCTGACGGCGTACCGGAACCACTGCGGTTCGCCGTCGGCGCGCGGCAGGTAGTCGATCTCGGTGAACCGCAGATCCCACCGTTGATGCTGGTCAGGGGTCTGCGTCAATTCCCAGAGAGCACCCATGTCCGCCCGGACCAGGCACTCCACATACACGAAGCGACCCACAAGCCACCCCCACAGTTTTGAGCAGTCGCTCAAAACCGAGAGTAGGCCGATTTGAGCAACCGCTCAAGTTCCCAGGTCGGTGCGATGCCGCCGCGAAGGTGGCGGAGTCGTCGGCCATGCCGCCGGGCCCGGCTTTGAAGGCGCCTACCCGATGACGTTCGCCGGGGAGTCGAGCCAGACGTGCTGACCCTCCGGCGTGACGGTCAGGCCGAACCGCTCACGGCCCGGGGAACCGGTGGAGACCCACCACAGGAACGCGGCCTCAAGTTCGTTCCAGAGATCGCGTGGCCCCCTCTGGAGAACGGCCACGCGCTTGTACTCCGGCGAGTAATGCACCTGAGCATCGGAGTCGTCCGACCACAGCCACAGGTGGAAGTCGCCGTTTTCCTCGTCGGCGTGCCGGCCGTTCAGGTCGGGAATCTTGCCCGCGACCGCCACATCGGCACCGACCGAGGAGCGCACGATCCGGCGGGGGTCCAGGTAGGTCGACGACTCCCGGTAGTCGCCCACCAGCTCGGGTACGCGCCGTCGTTGCGACCGCAGCATCATGAAGGAACAGCCCCGGTGGAACCTTCCCACAGCCGTGCCGTCCCCGGTCACGGTCAGCCTGGTCAGGTGGCCGGCCTCCCACCGAGGCATCCAGGGGAAAACGATCAGGCCCGCGGGACGCGTCTGCTCGACCCAGGCATGGGGCACCTCATCGACGCCGCAGGTGACGTGGACCCGGTCATAGGGTTTGCCATCCGGGCACCCGGCGCTCCCATCCCCCAGGACGAGCCGGGGAAGACGACCGGCGTTCTTGAGGCTCTCGGTCGCTGCGGCAAGGACGGCCTGATCTATCTCGACACTGGTGACGTTGCCGTCGCCGAGGCGATGGGCCAGCAGGCCCGCCGTCCAGCCGGTTCCCGTACCGATCTCCAGGACTTCGTCACCGTCGTAGGGATCGAGCAGGTCCAGTCCCGCCGCAACGATGCTGGGCATGGAGCATGACGAGGTGTAGTCCCCGTTTCCCGCGCTCAAGTCGGTCGTCCCGTCGTCAAGCTGGGTGACGATCGCCGTGTTCGAGTAGACGGCGCCCATCCACCTGTCGGGGTCGGCGGTCCGGTCGATCAGATAGCCCGGCTTGTCGTCAGGCGAGCACCATGCCCGGTCGGGGATGAAGAGGTGACGCGGCACCGCCCGCATGGCGTCCGCCCATCGTGAGTCGAGGCCCTGTAGCTGTGCGATCAGACGCCCGTTGTTCGTCACTTGCCCTGGGGCTTCTCGTGCTGACCACCGCCGGTGTTGGGGCGGTCCCCATCCGGGGTTGGCTTCTCAGGTGTGAAGGGCTTGCTCGTCGGTTTCTGCCCCTCATGCTTCGCCATGCTGTGCACTCCCTTCGTGCAGGGAACTACGCGGTTGGGATTCGCCTGCCTGTTAGTAGCGCTCGGCCCACGCCGCTTCCTCGAAGCGGTTGCAGAACACCGCCCAGTTGTCCCAGTGGTGCTCCTGGATGAGAAGTCGGACCAACGTCGGGCGGGGCATCGCGTCAGTCCTCCTAAGGTGAGGGCCAGACATGGATCACGAGAGCATCGAGCGCCGAGCAACGCGTCCGGTAACAGCCCGATCACTCTTGGTGCCCCAGGTCAGGATGCCCCCTGCCCGCGCCGCCAGCAACATGGTTGAGCAAACTGCTCGGCAAGCGGCTTCAACCCCTGTGGCGACTCGCCATGCCACGCCGAAATGAAGATGTCGATCAACGAGGCCGACGTGTCAGGGCGATGGAGATTTGATCAATCGATCAAGTGTCCCGGCGCGCGATGACCCGCAATCGCGCGATCGAAGCGTGGCGAGGTATCGGCACGATGCCGCAGGCGCGGTGAGGCGTTCAGGTTCGTACCATCATGGGTTGACGGAACCGGTCAGAAAATTGTAAAGCCGCACTGAATGGCGGAGCGGTCATCGGCAGGTTTCTACATTTCATGAACTGTCAGGACTTGTCACTCTCCAAATGTCTCCCCCTCCGGCCCCGACACCCCCTTACCGGCCGGAACCCTGACCGAAGGAGAAGACTCGTGACCCGAGTCCTCACGGCCGCCATCGCCATGGCGGCCGCGCTGGCCCTGTCCAGCGGAACGGCCCTGGCCTCTCCCACCGATCCGGCGCCCGCCTCCTCCTCGGCCCCCGCCGCCGACGGCACGGTCTCCGCCGCCACCGACCGTCTCGCCGCACAGGTCGCAGGCGCCCTGGCCGACCGGAAGTTCCGCGATCGCGCCGTGGCGGCCATCGCCTCGGCGCCCGCGGACCTGCTGGCGCTCACCGCGAACACGGGCGTTGCCCAGGCCGCCCGCACGGCCAACCATGCCGTGCTCGCCGCCAAGGGCCTCCCCGCGAACAGCGGCTCGCTGCTGCAACTGCGCGTTGCCACCGACGCGATGCACGCCGGACTGTCCCGCGGTGAGGTGCCGCTGGTAGCGGCGGCGCCCACGGACGACGAGGCCGCCACGATCACCGCGTACGACCCGCTCGGTGGGAAGGTGGCCCTCGACCCCGCCGTGGCGCCTGAGCGGCCGGTGCTGGTGGTCGAGGTCGACGTGGCCAAAGCGTTGCCCATGGGGATCGACCTCATGCGCAAGACCCTTTCCCACGGCGGGGTGACCGAGGCCAAGCCGCTCGCGACCGTCCAGTCGTCGGGCGGGTACTGGGCCACCAAGATCGACGCGGTCCGGCTGTCTGATGACGAGGAGCCGTGGATCAAGGGGGCCGCTGAGATCTACAGCATCGTCGGCGGTTTCGGCCTGGACGGCAAGGCGACCGCCACCATCGTCCAGATGCCCTACCTGGACCACGACGGCACGACCTACTACCCCAACCAGCTCCTGGTCCACTTCAACGGCTACAAGTACAACCTGGCCGACGTCGTGATGATGGAGGACGACGGCGACACCAACTACCAGCAACTCGCCCAGGCGATCATCACCGCGCTGCTCACCATCGCCGACGCCGGCACCTACATCCCGCTGGTCAATGCCATCATCTCCGCCATCCCCACCTCCTGGTGGACCGACGACCCCGACTATGTGGACTCCTGGTACACGCTGTCCACCACCAGCCGCGGTCGCCTGAACGGCGCTAGAGGGAACGGCTGGATGGACGTGGAGCCGTACTGGGTGTCCGAACTCTGATCCCTAACCCGGCCAGGTCGGGCAGGCCCCAGCCTGGCCGGGCCCCTCGATACCCGCCGACAGGTGGGCGCGGTGACGGCAACTCGGTGCGACCGAGAGCCGGTCGGCGAAGTCCCGACCGTATGAGAGGACTCAATACGGAACTTAAACATGGGTCTTGTCGGTGAGCTGACGAGGGCTGATCCGGTCTGTGTGACCAGGGTGTGCGGTATGCCCAAGGCGGCGGCTTCACCCCCCAGGAGCAGCGGCGCCGCGAGGAGGTACGGCTGCAAGCAGCCGAGATGTTCGCTCAGGGGGTCACGAACGCGGCGGTAGCCCGGACGCTGCGGGTCACCCAGAGGTCGGTGGAGCGGTGGCGGCGCGCCTGGCGCGAGGGTGGCACGGCGGCGCTGGCCTCAGCAGGCCCGCACGCGCTGCCCCGGCTCAGCCCGGCCCAGTTCGCCCGGCTGGAGACCGAGCTGCAACGCGGTCCGCTGGCGCACGGGTTCGCCGACCAGCGCTGGACGCTGATGCGGATCAAGACGCTGATCGGCCGGATGTTCCACCTCGGCTACACCGTGCAGGGGGTGTGGTACCTGCTGCGGCGTAACGGCTGGTCCTGTCAGCGGCCCGCCCGGCGGGCGATCGAGCGCGACGAGGCTGCGGTCGAGGTGTGGAAGAAGGAGGTCTGGCCGCAGGTGGAAGATCCGCGGCGGCCGACGGCGCCTGGATCTGCTTCGAAGACGAAGCCGGTCAAGGGCTGAGGCCGCCTGTCGCTCGTACCTGGGGCCGACGCGGGCACACTCCGGTCGTGCATGTCCGCGGGCGCGGCAGAGGGCGGGTGAACATTGCCGCCCTGGTCTGTTACAAACCCGGTGAGCGCTCCCGGCTGATCTACCGCCTGCACGTCTACCGCGGCCGCAAGGGCGAGCCCAAGACCTTCGGGTGGATGGACTACCGCGACCTGATCTTGCACGCCCACGCCCAGCTCGGTGCGCCGATCGTGCTGGTCTGGGACAACCTCAACCTGCACCTGGTGCCTGGGATGAAGACCTTCGCCGCCGAGCACGCCGACTGGCTCACCATCGTCCAGTTCCCCGCCTACGCCCCCGACCTCAACCCCACCGAGGGCATCTGGTCCCTGCTCAAACGCGGTGCCCTGGCCAGCCTCGCCGTCGCCGACCTGCCCCAGCTCGTCCGCGTCATCAAGCGCGCCCTGAAGAAGATCCAGTACCGGCCTCACCTCATCGACGGATGCCTCCCACCGACCGGCCTGGCAATAACGGCAGGAGTCGACATCACGAATTAAAGATCAGTAGCTTCGCTCGGACCTACCCGGCAATAGCAGCCCTCCGGAATAGGTCGGCAGGCATTTCCTCGTCGAGTTTCCAGGTGATAGCCATCGGACGCTCGCCTCGATGCTCCACGTATCGCGCAGTGCCGTGGAAGACAAAGGGTTCGGGGTGGCCGCTCTCGTTCTCCTTGCGCTCCCTGGTGAACAGGAGCACGTGGCTGCCCTCAGTCTCATGGTTCTGGTATCGCAGACCTGTAGTGGAGTGCGAACTGGTCCGGTTCTGCGACTCCCAGTGGAAAAGACGCGGGGTGAGCGCGTAGTCCCGGTACATGGTCTGAGGGGAGAACTCTTTTTCGTTCTTGTGTAGCGTGACGAATAGTGCGTCGCACTGGGTGGCAGGGCTCCACGCGACACCCTCGCGCATTGTGGACGGCACCAGCCCACCAAGCGATGCCCATCCGATCGCGGCGAGCACTTCCTCCGTGGAGTAACGGGCGTTGACCGCGAGTGGTACCGCGCCAACGCTCGGATCGAGCGGTCGGGCCACGTGCCTCGGGCGGTGTATGCCGTAGGTCAGAACCTGCCGGATCTCCTCGCACAGAACGGGCTCTTCGCGCAGCCGGTCCAGCGCCTCATCGTAGGAAGAGAAGTCCCCGCCGTCACGCCAGAAGGAAAAGCACAGCATCCGCGCAAAGGCCTGGTCCGTAGACGAGCAGTCCGCGTAGCGCAGGCCCTCGGCGCTTAGGAGTCGGGCGTATGCTTCGCCACGGCGACGGTCGTCCACGTGCAGAAGCGCCCGGACCCGCCGGCCAAGGGCCTCTTCTAGCGGCGAGCCAGACTCGGGCAACAGGCCGGCCCGACGAAGGAGCGATGTCCAGTACCTTCGGTTGCGGTACAGGTCGCCGATGTCCCGCCCCATCTCTTCGAGATATGCGATAAGCGACGTCTCCGCACAGGAACGGATCTCCTGCGTCAGTGTGCTCACCGTCGCGCCGAGATGAATCTTGAGCTCGGCGAGAAGCCGATCCTTGGTCACTCGGTCCAGCACAATCTGACTGCCCGACGGCAGCAGCGGGAACTCGTCTTTGACCTGCTTGTCTAGCCTGCCACGAGTGAACCCGGTCAATGCCTGGAACCGGTTAGCGAAACGGTACTCCTTCCGGTGCTGGCCGACGAAGTCCAGCACCGTTAGCACCTCTTTGTCCGGAGTACGACGAAGCCCTCGGCCAAGCTGCTGGAGGAAGATGGTTGCACTCTCGGTCGGCCGTAGAAGCAGCAGAGTATCTACATCCGGCACGTCCAGACCCTCGTTGAACAGGTCGACCGCGAAGAGGAACCGGACCTCGCCATCCCGCAGCGCCCTCAGTGCCGCCTTCCGGGAAGCATCATCGGTGGAGCCGTCCACCGCAAGAGAGGGCAACCCTGCCCTCGTGAAGAAGTCAGCCATGAAGCGGGCATGCCGTACTGACACGCAGAAGCCCAAGCCACGCACAGTAGCGAGATTGCTAACCTTGTCGTTCAGAGCATTGAAGACCAGGCGGGCTCGGACATCATCACCAGTGAACAAGTTGTCGAGCGCATTGCTGTCGTAGGAGCCGCGCGACCATTTGATGCTGGTGAGGTCGGTTTCATCATTGATACCGAAGTAGTGGAACGGGCAGAGCAAGTCGGCATCCAGTGCGTCCCACAGACGCAACTCTGAGGCAATCCGACCCTCGAAGAACTCGTCCTGGACCCACGTGCCATCGGCACGTTCAGGGGTTGCGGTGAGACCCAACAGTTCCTTGGGCTTGAGGTGATCAATGATCCGTCGATAGGTACGAGCGGCGGCGTGGTGGAACTCGTCGATGACGACTACGTCGAAATGCTCAGGGTCGAACGACTCGATCCCCATGGCGGTGAGCGACTGTACGCTGGCGAAGACGTGCCGCCAGTTTCGCGAGCGCTCATCGCCCACATGCAACTCACCGAAATCTGGCACAGCCAGCACCTGCCGGTACGTGCGCAATGCCTGAGCCAGGATCTCGCGCCGGTGCGCAACGAACAGCAGTGACGGCTGGCGGCCCAACCGCTGCTGCAAGTTACGGTAGTCGAAAGCCGCTACTACCGTCTTGCCGGTGCCGGTAGCCGCGACGAGGAGGTTGCGATGCCGACCGTGCACACTGCGCTCGACGTCCAGGTCTTCCAGCATCTCCCGTTGGTGATGAAAAGGATGCGGCACCAAGGCGGGGATGTCGAAAAGCTGCTGACCCACCTTTGATCGGGACAGCGCCTCATCCAACCGGTCGCCGTCAACTGCCGGGTCGTAAGGCTCGAACTCTGGCCGGTTCCAGTAGGAGTCGAAGGTCGCCTCGAACTTGTCCAGAAGCCGAGGGGTAGTCACGGACGAGAGCCGTACGTTCCATTCGAGCCCGTCCAGCAGTGCCGCCCTGGAGAGATTGGAGCTGCCTACGTAGGCGGTGTCGAAGCCGGTCTCCCGGCGCAGCAGCCATGCCTTGGCGTGTAGGCGGGTGGAGTTCTGCTCGTAACTGACCCGCACCTCGGCGCCAAAGTCGCGCACCAGTCGGTCCAACGCACGCCGCTCAGTCGCACCCATGTACGTCGTCGTGATTACTCTGAGAGGGACACCCCTGCGCTGCAGGTCCGCGAGGGAGCGTTCCAGGATTCGCAGTCCCGACCACTTGACGAAGGCACACAAGAGGTCCACGCGGTTGGCACTGACTAACTCGGCCGCCAACTCATGCGCCAGGTTGGGATCCTCGCGAGCATTGGTTAGCAAGGCCGCTTCGGACAGCGAGGTCAAAGGGCGTACTGGATTGCTCGCACCCGGACTGGCCCGCACGATCGACAACAGCCTGTTCGGCCCATCTGCTACGGTCTCGGGCTCCGTCAACTGGTTCAACAGCCGGTTGACCAAATCAACCTGCTCTTGAGGCTCCTTCAGCATGGCCAAAGCTCGGGTTGCCGTTTCGCCCACGAAACGCCCCAGCAGGTGGGCTACCTCTTCTTTGTCCACTTCGGACACCTCCACGAGGTGCCCCATCTGCCGCGCCGCGTCGACGCTTTTGGTGAGCTTCTCAGTGAGCAGCGAGTCGTACAGGCCAGGGATCAGGGCGTCGTCCACTACATGTCCTTGTGGCTAGGTCTGCGCTACAGGCGCACCGCAAGAGATCATCGTATTGAAACGCCGGCTCAGATTTCGCCACAACGGTCACAAAGCTGCCGCTCATCCCGATTCACCGAACTCGCACCTCACGGCTGGTGTCATCCCGCGCTTGCTGCTGACCAGATGTCTCGGCCTGCCGACCACAGCTCCTTGACGTGGTACGCGAAGCGGTCGTAGAGGCCGTCGTCCTGGTAGCGCTTCAGGTGCAGCATCGGCGAGTCGTGGCCGACCAGCTTGGCCAAGTGCGGGGTGACGAGCATCTCTTCGTCGAACTGGAACACCGACATGGCGATGTGCTCGTCGCCAAAGCGCGCCTCGATGCCGGACACGCCCTTGAGTTGCTCCAACTCGGCAAGGGTGATGCGGATGCGGGTGGACACCGTCAGGGGCACCGCTTCGGTGTCCTCCCGGCGGCGGGTCACATCACTGTCGGGATCACCGATCAGGAATCGGATCTCGCAGCCCTGTTCAGCCTTACGCTTGAGGATCTTGGCCAGATTCGGGTGTTCCAACCAGAGGAAGTAGTTCGTGTACCCGGCAATCGTGATGTGCGACCGCGCCTCGGTGATGAGCGCCCGCCATACACTTTTGGGACAGGCCGAACGGTAGGGGTAGACCGTAACTATCTCCCGATCGGGTCCGATCTTGACCGTGTTCCGTATCGCCTCGGGCCATAACACGGACTCATCCACCCCCAGAGCATCGGCCGCCGCCCACCGGTGACGCGGGTGCGGGACACGCGCTTCGTCAGCCAGCCAGCGGGACACCGTCTTGATGTCCACCTCGCACCGCAATGCGAGGTCCCTTTCGGTAAGTCTCGCATCGGTCATTGCTTGCCGTAGAGAGTCATTTGACACGCGCGACCTCGAATCAGGAGGACGTTGAGGACGTATCTGAGCGGTAACGCAAAACGTCCCGCACGTCACAAGAACGGAGTGTAAACGATCCGATACCAAACGTCACGCTGTGGCCATGCGTACGACGACAACCTTGAAGGAACTGCAGGCCGCGTTCCCCGGCTGGACAATCTGGCGGAGCTCCGCAAATCGCCTCTGGGCTACGCGTAATCGACAGCTGACCGACGTGGAGTTGGACCACGGGCTGAGCCACACGATCGATGGAGATGACACGCACCAGCTGGGTGAACAGCTCCGCGACCAAGAGCGACTCGCTTCGGAATTGCCTCCCCGATGAGTGCGCCGCCATCCGCCCTACGAGCATCCGCCGTCCGGGCGCTCAAAGCCCTCAGCCAGTCCGGGGACGCCTGCCCGGGATTGCACCTTGCTCCCGAGCAACCTGGCCACGTCGCGATTCGGTGGATGCGCGAGACCCGGCGCAGTGTCTCTGTCCGGGTCGTCGCCCACACCTGCGACGACTGCTCGCCCCTGACGTACGAGCTGTGTGCCTCTGGCGGGCTGCTGTTCGTCCGCCGTACAGACCGGAGCGGCGACCGGCCGAAGATCTGCGAGACCGAACGTCTGCCGTACGCGCGGATGCGCCCGCTGTGGACGGAACTGCTGCTCGGCCGCGCTCGATAAGACCCTCGCGGGGTCGGTCAGTCCAGGACGAGGAACTGCTTGCCGTCGATCAGTTCGCGGACCGCGTCGAGGTGGCCGGCGTGGGTCGCCGTCTCGACGAGGACGTGGAGGATCGCCTCGCGCAGGTCGCTTGGCGGCTGGTCGTCGCGGTAGTCCGGCCACCAGCGCGGCACCTGGTCCGGGGCGCTGGAGGCGATCACCTCGTCGGCGCGCGCCGTCTCCTCGCGGTAGAGGTCGAACACCTCCGAGGCGGGCCGGTCGCCGGGCACCTGCCATGCGTCCGCCGGGGTGGCGAGCGAGGCAATCGCGTCAGGGTCGCCGCCGAAGACGGCACGGAACCAGAAGCGCTCGACGTCGACGGCGAGATGGCGGACGAGGCCGGCCGGGGTCCAGGCGGACGGAAGGACCGGACGCCGGAGGTCGGCCTCGTCCAGGCCGTCCAGGATGTCGAAGACGTGCCGCCGCTTCCAGTCCAGGTAGCCGAGGAGGGACGCGACCTCACTCGACGCCGGTGACGAACTCACTTGCGGTCTCCCATCCCGACCAGCCACTTCCGTAGCTGCGCGTCGCTACTCAGGCAGATCATCTGCACCAGACCCCAGTTGTCCCTGTGGCCGGGGGCATCCAACAGGTGATCCTGCCAGTCCTCGGCGTACTCCCGGAGAGCGTCGATCAGCTCATCGATCGCCTCGTCGAACGTCGATCCGTGCGCCGCGACCGGAAGGCCGGGGATGAAGGCCGACCATCCACCCGCCTCTGCCACTACCTGGACCTTGGACGGGCAGATGCGCGCGAGGAAGTGTCGCAGGCGCTCACCGTTCACCACGGCGGCGGTCCGATCACCGCAGCGGACGGTCGCGCTCTGGCCCCGCTCAGCCGCGTCAAGAAGCTCCCCGAGCCTGGCCTGGGCCTCCGTGTGGTCGGCGAGATGCACTCCCATGCCAGTCCCCTTCGTCAGCGTCAGCGTCAAGCACTTGCCTATCCGACGAAAGCCCACGCCGGAGTGAGTTTCAGGCTCATCACTTGGATTAGGCGGCCACCGCCTCGGTCCGCACCCAGCACCGCCGGGTGGTGGAGGCACTGAGCGTCAGCTCACCTCGTCCGCCTCATCCGGACGATCGTGGTCTTCCTGCCGGGCGGCGTCCGGGCCACGAGGCGCTTGGCCAGGCGTTGTGCGGGGGCTTCGACGAAACGCCACGTCAGCGCGCTGAGTCCGAGCAGCAGCGTTACCACGAAGGCCAGAGCCGCGATGCGCAGGTGCAGGGGTACGGCCAGCGGCACCGGCCAGAACCACTCGACGCTTTCCAGCAGCAGGGGATGGAGCAGGTAGACCGAGTAACTGACCAGCCCCAGCCACGTGAGTACGCGTGGCATCTTCTGATGCCGTAAGGCCAGGCCGGCGGCGAAGGTGAGCCAGGCGGCGACCGTGGCCGTCTGTGTGCCGACGTCGTCACGCGCCAGCCAGATCCCGGCCACCGGGACCAGAGCCACCCATCCCGCTTGTTTCCAGGAGAGTTCACGCTGCTCCGCCCGGTACAGCACGGTGCCGGCGAACATCGTGGCCAGGATCAGCAGGCCCTGCCACGGCCCGGGATAGCTCTGGTTGACCGCCAGGAGTGTCAGCACAGTGAGCCCGATGAGGATCCCGCCTGCCTGCCGCACCGCGCCCGAACCCCTGATCGCAGCGGCCAGTCCCGCCGCTGTCAGTGTGGTCACCACCAGGGCTACCGTCAGCATCCGGCCGGATCCGCCCGCTGACAGCAGGGCGACCGGGAGGATGCCCGCGCCCAGCAGGGCCGCCGCGGTGAAGCCGAGTGCGCCGGTGATGCTCCTCCGGTTGACGCCGAGCGTGAACAGCGCCGTCAGCAGCAGATAGAAGGCCATCTCGTAGGACAGCGTCCAGAGGACGTTGAGCAGGTTGGGCATGTACAGCAGGTTCTGCAGCATTGTCAGGTGGCCCAGGACCACGGAGAGCGGCCGGGACGTCCACCAGATGTGCGGATCGTCCCAGCCCAACAGCGTCAGCAGAGCCATGGCCACCGTGGCGATTCCGAACAGCGGATACAGGCGGAAGAAACGGGAAATCCAGAATTTCCGTAAGCTCGCCCGCCGTTCCGGGGACGCCGGGACGATGTATCCACTGACCAAGAAGAACACCATCACGCCATACCAGCCGGGGCCGAAAACCGCCTTCACCGGTAGCCACGCTTCGGGGCAACAACGGTTTCAAGGGTGTGCTCGAAGACCACGGTCAGGGCCGCGAGGCCACGGAGGGCGTCGAGCCACGCCAAGCGTTTCCTGGTCTGTATCGGCACGTCCCGAGTTGTGAGCATTCGGCCCATGCTAGCGATCGATGACAGCACCTACGGGCCAGCTCACTCCTTAAAGCATTTGGATGTGAACGGGATGTGGGAAATTACCAATGCCATAGACACCACGGTGGCGGACGGCCGAAATCAGGCTTTCAGACCCGTCGGCGTCGCTTTCCAAAATGGTTTGCCCGCGGTCCGTACACGTTGGCATGCTCGGCCGGGCAGGTTCGGAGAGGAGACCGCGAAGTGGCCGTCACCGCGTCTGGCACGCCGTACGAGTCCGAGCCGGAGGTCCGCACGGCGGCCGGTGTCCTGCGCGGCGGCCGGGAGGCGGGGATGACGGTCTTCCGCGGCATCCCGTACGCCGAGCCGCCGGTCGGCGCCCTGCGGTTCGCCGCGCCGCGGCCGGTGCGCGGCTGGGATGGTGTGCGCCCGGCACTCGCGTACGGCCCGCCGCCCCCGCAGTCCGGCCTGCTCGGAGGGTCCCAGGAGTCCGCCGGTGACGACTGGCTGACGGTCAACGTGTGGACAGCGGAACCGGACCCGGCGGCGGAGTTCCCGGTGATGGTGTGGATCCCCGGCGGCGGTTACGTCTCGGGCAACGCCGGCCTCCCGGAGTACGACGCCGGGCGCCTGGCCGCGAGCGGAGTCGTGGTCGTCACCCTCAACTACCGCCTCGGCATCGAGGGTTTCGCGCTCATCGACGGAGCCCCGGCCAACCGGGGGCTGCTCGACCAGGTCGCGGCTCTGCGGTGGGTGCGGGACAACATCCGGGCGTTCGGCGGCGATCCTGGCCGCGTCACGGTCTTCGGGGAGTCGGCGGGCGGCGGATCGGTCGCCGCGCTGCTCGCGATGCCGCGCGCCGCCGGGCTCTTCCGCCGGGCGGTCGCGCAGAGTGTGCCGGGCACATTCTTCTCCCCCGAGCTGGCCGCCGACGTCGCCGCCACCTGCGCCGCCGAGCTGGGCGTACGGCCCACGGTGTCCGGCATGTCGGCGGTGGACCCGGCCCGGCTGCCCGCCGCGGGCGACGCGATCTCGGCGAAGATGGTCCGATGGCGGGAGCGCTGGGGGCAGATCACCCACCGGCCGATCCCGTTCGCTCCGGTCGTCGACGGCGACGTCCTGCCGGCTACCCCGTGGCAGGCGCTGGCCGGCGGGGCCGCCCGGGACGTCGAGCTTCTCGCCGGGCACACACGTGACGAGCACCGGTTGTTCAGCCTGATCGACGGCGCGCTCGGCCAGGTCACATCCGAGCAGACCGAGACCGCCCTGCGCATGCTCGCCCCCGGCCCGGACGGCGCGCGCCGCTACCGGGAGGCGTTCCCCGCCGCCGCCGACGAGGAGCTGTACGAACTGGTCAACGGGGACTGGCTGTTCCGCATGCCGAGCCTTCGCCTCGCCGACGCGCAGATCGCCGGGGGCGGGCGGGCCCACCTCTACGAGCTGACGTGGCCCGCCCCGGGGCTGGGCGGTGCCCTCGGCGCCTGCCACGGCCTGGACGTGCCGCTCGTGTTCGGCAACCTGAGCAGCGGGCAGCCTGCCATGCTGATCGGCACCCCGCCCTCCCCGGCGGCGGAGGAGCTGTCCGCGCGCATGCGTACGGCGTGGACGGCCTTCGCCGCGCACGGCGACCCCGGCTGGCCTCCATACGACGCCGAGCGCCGCCTCGCCCAGCTCTTCGACACGCCGTCGACGGTCACCGCCTATCCGGAGGAGGCCTCGCGGCTGCTGTGGCGGGACCACGCCTTCGCGGCGCTCCCGCTGGTCGCACCCTAGGGAACGAGCGGCCGCACTCACGCTCCGCCGGTGACCTTGACCGCCTGCCCGGTGATGCCTCTGATTCCCCCGGAAGGACACAGGCTCAGGGGGTCGCGGCCGGCTCTCGCCGGGGGCGACGCGACACGATCAGCCGATCATGCAGCTGAAGGCGTCGGGCGTGACGATGGGGAGCCCGTACGCCCGAGCCTTGCGGGCCTTGCCCGAGAGCGTGTCAGGATCCGCGGCGACGAGGAGTCGCACCTTCTTTGTCACGGTGGGGTGCGGGACATACCCGGCTTGGCGGGCACGGGCCTCCCAGGCGTCCCGTCCGCCGTCCATCTCCCCAGTGAAGACGATCAGGTCTCCGGGGGCCAGCCGGAACCGCTGAACGGCCGGCACCTTCTCGTCCCTCGACCGGGTTAGGGCTTCGTCGACCGCCGTGGACGAGAGGTCGAGGAGTGTGGCGACCAGATCCAGCTCACGGCGTTCGGCCACGGTGACGACGCCGTCCGCGAGCGCCGCCTCGGCGAGCGCGGCGAGGTAGTCGTGGTGCAGCCGGTTCAGGTCCTCGCGGCTCAGGCCGAGGTCCGTGGCGAGCGTGACCAGGGCGTCGGCCTCCGACGCGGAGATGTGGTGATCGAGAAGCACCTGGTCCAAGAGCGCGAGGTAGGAGTCCGCCGCAGCCGGATGCGGCACCCGGGGAAGCCGGTCGACGATGCGTGCCAGGAAGTGACCATCGCGATCGGCGGAGACGCCTCGCCGTACCCACGGGGCGCCGGTGGGCGGGAGGTGCGGCCATGGGGTTCGTACCGCGGTGTGCAGCAGGTCCCGCCAGGGGTCAGCCGGGCTGGCGAGGTCCAGATAGTGCCGCAGGAGCGAAGCGCAGGCCCGGGCGTCGATGAGCGCATCGTGATGACCGTTGAGAGGGATGTCGGCCATGGCGCAGCAGGCCGCGAGCGAGCGGGGAGCCTGCGGGAGGTACCGGATCGCCTCGGCCATGGTGCAGACACCGAGGTCACGGCGGAGCGGGGCGGCAGCACCGAGACGGGCGAACTCCTGCGCGACGAAGCCGACATCGAAGGGCAGGTTGTGCGCGACCACCACACGTCCACGCAGGAGTTCGATGACGGTCCCGGCGACGTCGGCGAAAGTAGGCGCGTGCCGTACGTCGGCAGCGCTGACCCCATGGATGTGCTGAGGACCGAGATCGCGTTCGGGGTTGACGAGGGTCGTCCACTCGCCAGTCACCTCACCCGCGGGCGTGAGGTGGACGACTCCGATCTCGATGACACGATCGTGCCGTCTGGATGCCAGCCCGGTCGTCTCCACGTCGATGACCGCATACCCGAACGGACCCCTCGCCATCGCGCCACTCCCTGCCAGCCGTACGGACCCTGTACCTGGCTGGACCATGACACCCGCCCTATGGAATATCAGGCAGAACCGACAGAGCGTGACAGGTTCGTGACATAAGGTCCTCTCGCCGGCCGGCGAGACCCGGACCGGGCTGGACGACGTACGGCGCACGGGCTTTTGTCGGTGCCGGATCCTACGGTGACGGCGTGATCATCATCGCCGGCTGGCTCACTGTCGACCCGGTCTCAGCGCCGATCTTGTCGACGCCGGGCGCGTCAACGTCTACAAGCGGTGGGGAGTCCGAGAAGGTTCTCCACGCCTTCCGCGGCTCCGGGCCTGACGCGGGACAGTTGGCGATAATGCGACGCCGAAGTGCACCTGGCTGCCGACAATCTCACCCTGGTCGTCTACGGAGCCGAGCCCGGCAGCGACTCCGAAGACAAACTCCGCCTCCTCGGCAGCTGGGCCGGCACGCCCGGCACCACCCTCGACCAGAGTGTCAGGCCCCGCCGGTGACCTTGATCGCCTGTCCGGTGATGCCGGTGTTGGCGGCGGAGCCCAGGTAGACGACGGCGCTCGCGACCTCGGCGGCGTCGAGCAGGCGGCCGATCGGAGCCAGCGCGCTGTAGTGCCCGCCCGCCTGCTCGACGATCGCGCCGTTGGTCTCCGTCCTGGTGAGGCCGGGCATGACGACGTTGGACAGGATGTCGCCGTCCTTGCCGAGCCCGAACGCGGCGGACCTGCTGAAACCGTGCAGTGCCGCCTTGGCCGCGCCGTAGTACTCACCGCCGGGCATCCCGTCGACCGCGATGGCAGAGGAGATGTGCACCAGCCGGCCCCATCGGCGCTCCCGCATGGACGGGACGACCGCCCGGGTGAGCCGGAGCGCGCCCTCGACGTTGGCCCTGATCGTCTTCTGCCACCTCTCGTCGGGCACCGCCTCGAAGGCGAGACCCGCATCCGGCTCCGTGGCGCCCCAGTGCACCGCGTTGTTGACCAGCACGTCGATCCGGCCGGACCACTCGATCACGGTCTCGGCAAGAGTGCGGGCCGCCTCGTCGTCGTCCAGGTCGTACGGCGCGACGAGCAAGCGTCCGCCGATCTCCTTGGCAAGGCGCTCCGCGCCCTCCTGGGAGTGGTGATAGGTGAGCACGACGTCGGCCCCTTCGGCGGCGAACCCGCGGGCGATCTCCCGGCCGATGCCGCCGGAGGCTCCCGTCACGATGACCGTACGGCCGGTGAGTCCCAGATCCATTTCGACGCTCCTCATCACAGTGGAGACCCAAGGATCCGGCGGCGGCGACCATCGAAGGGAGGCCGGGCCGAGGCTGGCCCCGGCAGGGCCACGATCGGATACGGGGTCACTCGGTAGCCTGCGAATCGTGAGCGACAACAGTCTGGGCGAGTTCCTGCGGGCCCGTCGCGAGGCCGTCACCCCCGCCGAGGTCGGGCTACCCGGCGGCGGCCGGCGCCGTACCCCGGGCCTGCGCCGTTCCGAACTGGCCGCGCTCGCCGGGATCAGCGTCGAATACCTGACCCGGCTTGAGCAGGGGCGTGATCGTCACCCCTCGATGCCCGTGCTCGCCGCCCTCGCCGACGCGTTGCGCCTGTCCGCCGACGAGCGCCTGCGTCTGCTGAACCACTACAAGGCGGCCGACGGCGCGGGCCGGCTGGTCGGCGTGTGCCAGAGGCCGCCCGCGCAGTCGGTGCGCCCCACCGTCCGGGCGCTGCTCGACCGGCTCGAACCCGCCCCCGCGCTGGTCATCAACCGGCTCGGTGACGTGCTCGCCCACACGGACGGCTACGAGCGGCTCGCCGGTCCCATCGGACTGCTGGACCACGGGCGGGCCAATCTGCTGCGCTACCTGTTCGCCGATCCGAGGGCCAGGGCGGCCTATCCGGAGTGGGAGCGGGTGGCCGACGAGCGGATCGCCGTCCTCGGCCTGGGCCTTCGCCGGGAGGACCCACACGTCGGCCATCTCGTCGACGAGCTGACCCTCGCCGTCGGCGCCCCCTTCACTGACCGGTTGAAGGCTCCATCCAGCCCGAGCCGCACCGGCGTCGAACGGCTGACGCATCCTCAGGAGGGCGAGCTGCGGCTGGCCTACGAGACCCTCGGCCTGTCCGACGACGACAGCCAGCTACTGATCGCCTATCTTCCCGCCGACCACGCCACCGCCGCGCGGCTCGACCGGCTCACCGGACGCCGCCCCGGCGCCCTCCGCGCCGTCGGCGGCTGACACCGGCGTCACGCCGTACGATGCTCGGCCACCCGGTCGAGCCATTCGGCGACGAGGGCGGTGAACAGCCCGGGCTGCTCGTGCGGCAGCGCGTGACCGGCGCGGTCCAGGACGGCGAACGTGGCACGCGGATACCGCTCCACCAGCTCCCAGGGACCGGCGTACCCCACCGTGGAGTCCTGGCGTCCGGCGAGGATCAGCGCCGGGCCGGTGTACGGGGACGTCTCCGCGGGAGCGTCGCTCAGCCGCCATCGGTCGGAGATCCGCTCCAGGCCGTTCCCGTCGACGAGGGGCAGGGCCGGAGCCACGTACTCGCGGAACCGCTCCACCATGGCGGGCGTCTGCACCACGAAGTAGTCGCGGAACTGGGCCTGCTCGTCCGGGCTCAGCGCGTCGGCCACACCGGCCGAGCCGTGCAGCACCGCGTGCGCGGGCACGTCGCGTGCCTCCTCGCCGATGGGACAGACCAGCGCCAGTCCCGCGACCCGCTCAGGGCGCCGTTCGGCGACGGCCCTCGCGAGGTACGCGCCGAAGGAGTGGCCGACGACTGCGATCGGCTCGTCGCCGACCAGAGCGTCGATCAGGCCGAGCACGACATCCAAAGTGTCGTCGGAGCCACGGAACCAGTCCGGCAACGGGGTGCGTCCCATTCCCGGCAGGTCCGGATAAATGCGCCGATAACCGGGCCGGTCACGGAACACGGGCTCCAGCGCGCCGGCCATCTCCCGATGGTCCACGCCCGCACCGTGCAACGCCAGAACGGGCTTTCCGCCGCCGTGCTCCACGACGCGCACCGGAACACCGCTGATCTTCACGTCCATCACCACACCCTAAGGAGCCCGCCAGAACCCGACCGAGAGAAATGATCACGCCCGCCGTTCCGGACTGGTCTGGGCCTGGTGGCTGGCGTGGCTTGTCAGCATGTGGATCGCCAAGGGAGTGGGCCGCAGATACCTGAACGCCGAAGAGCTACCGGAAATGCGCGAGGCCGCGCTCTTCGACATCGCCGTCAACGCCGCGTACATCGTCACCGCCGCCCTCGCCGTCGCGGTCGTCCTGTCGATCACGCGCTTCCAGGAGGACCGCCGCACCGCCGCGACGCCGATGCCCAGCGCCGTCCAGAACCCCGCTGTCTGAACCCCCGCTGTCCAGAACCCCGCCGGGTGGACAGACCCGTCACTCGGTGTTCGCGTGGGCCTGCCTCGCCTGCTCGTCCGTGACGTGGTGCCGCCGGGCGAGCTCCAGGCAGACGCAGTCGAGCAGCAGGTGCGTGCACTGGTCGAACAGGCTCGACAGGGGCTGCACGGTGGCCGCCTCGCCCTCGCGCCGGTGCTTGGTGGCGGCGGGCACGTGCAGGACGTGCCGCGCGCCGGTGGCGAGGGGCGACGACGGCGCGGTGGTGACCGCGAGGACTTCCCCGCCGCCGTCGGTGACCGCCCGCGCCGCGCGTACGGTGGCCGCCGTCGTCCCGGACCCGGAGACGGCGACGAGCAGGTCGCCCGGCCCGGTCGACGGCGTGCAGGTGTCGCCGACGAAGTACGCCGTACGGCCGAGGTGAACGAGGCGCATGGCGAACGCCCTGGCCATGTAGCCCGACCGGCCCTCTCCCGCCACGAAGATCCGCGGCGCGTGGTCCAGCAGGTCGGCGGCCGTCTCCAGCGTGGCCGGCTCGACCTCGGCCAGGACGCCGGCCACCTCCGTCTGGACGACGTCGAGCAGACTGCGCGCGGTCATCGCGTTCCTTCCACCGGTAGGTCCGCCGCGAGGAGGGCGTCCAGTTCCGCACGGGTGGGCATGCCTTCGTTGTCGCCCTTGTTGCTGGTGGCGAGCGCCCCCACCGCGCACGCGCGCCGGAGCCGCTGCTCCTCGTCGAGACCATCGAGCAGGCCGCTGACGAACCCGGCCGCGAACCCGTCGCCCGCCCCGATGGTGTCGACCGTCGTGACCCGGAACGGCGGGCAGGTCCACGACCCCTCGGGCGTGAACAGCATGGCCCCCGCCGCGCCGAGCTTGACGGCGACCCCGCGCGCTCCCCGCGACAGGTAGTGACCGGCGATGGCCTCCGGCTCGCGCCGCCCGGTCAGCGCCTCGCCCTCCGCGACGCCGGGCAGCACCCAGTCGGCCCGCGTGGCCAGGTCGTCCACGAGGCGCGTCATCTCGCCGTGGTCCGGCCAGAGGGTGGGACGGAGGTTCGGGTCGAAGGTGACGCTCGCCCCGGCGTCCCGCGCCGCCTCCATCGCCTCGTACGCGAACCGGCGGGCCGTCGCGGACAGCGCGGGCGGGATGCCGGTCGCGTGCAGGTGCCGGGCCGACGCCACGTAGGCCAGCGTCTCGGGGGACGGCGCGAGCAGCGACCCGGCCGACCCGCGGCGGTAGTACACGTAGCGGGGGTCCCCGACGAGCACGCGCTGCTTCAGCTGGATGCCGGTGACCGCGTGGTCCTCGGCGCGCACGTGCGCGTCGTCGATGCCCTCCTCGCGCAGGCGGACGCGGGCGGCGTCCCCGAGCGGGTCGTCGCCCACGCGGCCGACGTATCCGGTCCGGTGGCCGAGCCGCGCCAGCGCGACCGCGACGTTCAGCTCCGAGCCCGCGAGCCGCCGTTCGAACAGCGTGGCCTTCTCCAGCGGGCCCACCTCGGTGGCCACGAAGTTGCCCATGATCTCGCCGTACGTGACGACGTCGGGTGCGCTCACGGCCGGGCCATCGGCGCGCGGGCGAGGAACCGTCCCGCGCCCTTCTCCCCCGCGAAGTTCTCGTCCTCGACCACCAGACGGCCTCCTGCGACGACGTGCCGGGCGAGCCCGGTGCCGCTCGACCGCTCGTACAGGGAGAAGGTGGCGGGCGAGACGGGCCGCAGGTCGGCGCCGGTCCAGGCGCGGGCCGGGTCCCACAGGACGAGGTCGGCGTCGGCGCCGACCGCCACGCGGCCCTTGCGCGGGAACAGCCCGAGCGCCCGCGCGGCGCGCTCCGCCGAGACCTGGACGAACTGGCACGGATCAAGTCCGCGCACGTTCACAGCCTCGTTCCACAGCACCGGTGTACGGGCCTCGATGCCGGGGGCGCCTGCCGGGATGTGCCGGTGGTCGTGCTCCCAGCCCCGCTTCGCGGAGGTGTCGTACGCGCAGTGGTCGGAGCCGACGGAGACGACCGTGCCGTCCGCGATCCCCGACCACAGGTCGAGCCGGTCGGCCGCGCCGCGGATCGGCGGGGAGATGACGAAGCGCCACGCGTCCTTGCCGGTGAACACGCTCTCGTCGTGCGCGAGGTAGTGCGTGCAGGTCTCGGCGTGGACGACCGTCCCGGCCCGGCGCGCGAAGCGTACGGCGTCGAGCGCGTCGGAGCCGGAGACGTGGAAGATGTAGACCGGCGTGTTCAGCCGCCGGGCGTACATCGACACCATGTGGATGGTCTCGGCCTCGGCCAGTCCGGGGCGGCTGTGGGGATAGTCCGCCAGGCCCAGGTGGCCGGAGCGGACCTGGTCGTCCAGCGCGCTGGTGAGGATCTCGTGGTTCTCGGCGTGGAAGCCGGGCAGCCCGCCGTTCGCGGCGATGGCCCGCATCAGCGTCCAGGCGGCTCCGTCGTCGACGCGCCGGTCCTCGTACGTCGTGTACATCTTGAACGACGTGAAGCCCTCGGCGATGACCTTGCCGATGTCCTCGACGTTCCGGGCGTCGGACCCCGTGAGGATCGGGTGGAACCCGAAGTCGATCACCGCGTCGGCGGCGGCCTCCTCGACGCGGGCGCGGCAGCGCGCGGCCAGGCCGCCCTCGGCGGGCGGGACGAAGTCCATGATCGTGGTCGTCCCGCCGAGCACCGCGGCCCGGGTCGCCGAGTGCCAGTCGTCCACCGTGACGGTGTCGTCGTACGGCCAGGCGACGTGGGTGTGGGTGTCGATGCCACCGGGCATGACGAGCAGCCCGGTCGCGTCGATCTCCCGCTCGGCGGCGGCCGATGAACCCGGCGCGAGGAGGGCGGCGATCCGCCCTCCGGCAACGCCGACGTCCAGCGCCGCCCGGGCGTCGCCGTTGACGACCTCACCCCCGCGGATGAGCAGGTCGAAACCGGGCTTCATGCCACTTCCTCGGGCTTGACGGCCAACGCCTCGATCTCGAACAGCAGGTCGCCCGCCAGCACGACGCCCACCGTGCTGCGCGCGGGCAGCGGGTCGGAGAAGTGCTCGCGGTAGATGGAGTCGAACTCCGGGAAGTCCTCGATCCGGGTGAGGAAGCAGGTCGTCTTCACCACGTGCGACAGGTCGAGCCCGGCCGCCGCGAGCACGGCCTTGAGGTTGGCGATGGCCGACTCCACCTGCCCGGCCAGCGTGGCCGGCAGTTCACCGGTCACCGCGTCGCGGCCGATCTGTCCCGCCGTCACGACGAGACGGCCGGCCACGATGCCCTGGGAGTAGGACGCGCTCGGCGCCGCCGCGGCGTCGGTGATGATCGGGGTGATAGTGGACACAGGTTCCTCCAGGGTCATGTGCCGCCGCCGATGACGGGGCTGTGGTTCCTGAGCAGCAGTTCGATCGCCAGGCGCGTGGACGGGGCGACCACGGCACTGGCGTCGGCGATGAGGCGGTTGATGTGGCGGACCATGGCCGCCTCCGCCGCGTCCGGGTCGCCGGCCCGGATGGCGCGCATGATCTCCTCGTGCTCGTGCACGGAGTGCATGGTCGTGCCGCGCCCGGCGGTGACCATGTCGAGGACGTGCTCCAGCATGTCGAAGCGGGGATCGAAGATCACCATGGCGACGGCGCGGAGCATCGTGTTCTCCACCGTCGACGCGAGCGCCTTGTGGAAGTTGGTGGAGACGTCGCGGCGCCGCTCCTCGGTGTGGACGGACCGCTCGTACTCCTCCATGACCGACTGCAGGCGTTCGACGTCCTCACCAGAGACCGACGTCGCCGCCTCCCGGACGATCTCGCGTTCCACGCCGCGCCGGGCGACCAGCAGGTCGCGCACGTCCTGCACCGTACGGATCTCCAGGGAGCCGATCTGCTGGTGCCAGGTGACCTCGGCCGCCGCCCGCTGCGCGAGCGCCCGCCCGGCCTCCGACACGACCCGTCCCCTGCCGTCCATCGAACGGGTGAGGCCCTGCTCGTCCAGCCGCCGCAGCAGCCGGTTCACCGTCGACTCGCTCAGCGGCCGGTTGCCGGCCTCGATGCGGCGGCCGAGCTCCCGCGCGCCGAGCGGTTCCGGCGAGTTCGCGATGGCCCGGAGCAGCTCCAGCGCCCTCGGCTCCAGCGAGGCGTGAACAGAGGCGTGGACCGAGGCGGGGGCGGGCGGACCGGCCTGCAGGGGGTCGCCGGCCTCGGGGTTACTGCGCTGTGTAGCCACCGTCGACCGTCCATGCCGTGCCGGTGACGAAGGCCGCCGCGTCGGACAGCAGGAAGCAGATCGTGGCGCTGATCTCCTCCGGCCGGGCGACGCGGCCCAGAGGCACCCGCGACGCCGCCAGGTCGTACCCCTCCCCGGTCTGCGCGAAGCCCTCGCGCAGCATCGGGGTGTCGACGGGCCCGGGGCAGACCGCCACGGCGCGGACGCCGCTGTCCCGGGCGTCCACGCTCATCGCGCGGACCAGGTTGATCACCCCGGCCTTCGCCGCGCAGTAGGCGACGTTCTCCGGGTAGCCCACGAGCCCCACCTGCGAGGCGACCGCGACCAGCGCGCCGCCGCCCGCCCGGCGCATCGCGGGGACGGCGGCCTTCGCGAGCAGGAAGACCGAGGTCAGGTTGACCCGCAGCACCTCGTTCCAGGTGTCCAGGCTCATGGAGTCGACCGTCCCGGCGCGGGTGATCCCCGCGCAGGCGACCGCGCCGTTCACCAGGCCGAAGGTGTCCTCCCCCGCGCGTACGGCGTCCAGCACCTGGCGCTCGTCGGCGGCGTCGGCGACGACGGGCAGCACCCCGTCCCCCGCGAGCGCCTTGACGTCCTGCGCCCGGTCCACGGCGACCACCCGCCCGCCGTGTTCCAGGACGTCGCGGACGGTCGCGGCGCCCAGCCCGGAGGCCGCGCCCGTCACCACCACCACCTTCCCGGCAAGGTCGGCCGTCATCTCGATCCCCTCGTTGAATTCGCGTTGATGATGTTCGACAGCGACAGTGCCACGATCACGAGCAGCTTGTGGGGTAGAGCAACTTCTTGATCTCCGGCGAGTCGACGTTGTCGGTGGTGACGATCGCGTTCGGCACCACGTTGTCGAAGGCGGCCCCCTGCGGCACCTCGCCGCGGATGTCCTGGACGAGCCGGGTCAGCGCGTCGTACCCCTGGGTGTAGGAGCCCTGCGCGACGAGCGCGTCGAGCGTCCCGGCGCGCAGCGCCGAGACCAGCGTCGGGCCCGCGTCGTACGCGATGACGGTCATCTTGTCGTTGTCGACCTTGGCGGCCTGGAGCCCGGAGACGGCGCCCATCGCACCCGACTCGGAGGTCGCGAAGATCCCGACGATGTCCGGGTTGGCGCCCAGCGAGCTCTGCACGATGGTCGCCGCCTTGGTCGGGTCGTCCTCGTAGTACTGCGTGCCGAGGATCTGCAGGTTCGAGCCGGAGTCCTTGAGCGCCTTGACGAACCCCTCGGCGCGCTCGTTGGTCACCGGCAGGCCGGGCCGGGTGTCCAGCACGAGCACCTTCCCGCTCTGCCCCTTGGCCCGCTTGAGCAGTTCCTCCGCCGCCAGCGCGCCGCCCGCGTTGTTGTCACCGCGGAACTGCGCCTTGGCCACCTTCTCGTTCAGCGTCGCGTCGGTGGTGACGACCGGGATCCCGGCGTTCACCGCGAGCCTGATCGGCGCGACCATCGCGGCCGGGTCGGCCGGTACGAAGATCATGCCGTCGGGGCGCCGGTTGACCACCCCTTCGAGCACCGGGGTCTGGTCGGCGGCGTTCATGCCCCGCGACGGCCCGTCGGCCTTCACCGTGATGTCGCCGCCCAGCTTCTTGGCCGCGTCCTGCGCGCCGCACTGCATCGCCGTGTAGAAGGGCAGGCCGTTGTACGTCGTGAGAAGGGAGATCTGCAGGGGGCCGGACTTCTGCTCGGCGGTGGCGCCGCTCGTGCCGCCCGCCGCGCCGGTGTCACCGGACGAGCCGCAGGCGGCGGAGGTCAGGGCCATCGCCGTCAGCGCGGCGGCGGCCAGCACACTGGTGCGTACGTTCATGGTGGTTCTCCGTGTTTCGGCGCGTGTCTCGGCAGGGGGATCTCGGTGGGGGCTACTTGCCGCGCAGCTGGTCGAGCCAGACAGCGATGATCAGAACGGCGCCGATGGCGATGTTCTGGTAGAAGGACGAGACGCCGACCATGACGAACCCGGCGAGCAGCATGGTCGGGATGAAGGTGGCGAGGACCGAGCCCAGCACCGAGGCGCGTCCGCCGAACAGGCTCGTCCCGCCGATGATCACGGCGGACAGCGCCTGCAGCATGGTCGTCTCGTGCCCGGAGATGGCCGTCGTGCCGAACCGGGTGATGTCGAGGAAGCCGGCGATCCCGGCCATCAGCCCGGAGATGACGAAGACCGCGATCGTGCTGCGCTGCACGTTGACGCCCGCCCGCATGGCCCCGTCGGAGGAGGAGCCGATGGCGAGGGCGTGCCGGCCCGCGCTGGTCTGCGACAGGACGACGCCGGCCACCAGGGCGACCACCACCGCCAGCACCAGCGGGAGCGGGATCCCGGCGATCGAGTTGAGCCCGAAGGACGTCTGGACGTCCGGCGGGATCCCGGCGACGTTCGACCCGTTCGTGAGGACCTGTGCGGCGCCGGTGGCCACGCCCATCGTGCCCAGCGTGACGACGAAGGAGTTGACCTTCAGTTTGGTCACCAGGAGCCCGTTGACCAGCCCCGCTATCCCTCCGACGACGACCGCGGCGAGCGCCGCGACGGCGATGGCGGGCCCGGCGCCGGGAAAGGTCCCCGACGCCGACGGTGGGCCGGCGATGTCCACGGCCACGGTGCCCGCGACCACCGACGACAGCACGAGCGTGGCGCCGACGCTGAGGTCGATGTGCCCGGCGCCGAGGACGAAGGTCAGGCCGACGGCCAGCAGGACGAGCCCGGCGCTGTTGCGCCCGACCGCCTGCAGGTTGGTGGCGTCCAGGAAGCGCCCCTCGGGCGAGATGATCGTGAAGACCACGACGAGCGCGACCAGCGCGACCACGATGTAGGCGGGGGTGGACCGCATCAGCGCGCCGGCGCGGGCGCGGTTCGACGGGGCCCGGAGTGTCGGTTGCGTCGCGGTCATGCCGGCAGGCTCTCCTCACGTGGGTCGTTCTGCTCGCCGAGCATCAGCGCGACGATCTGGCCGATCTTCAGCTCCCGCGCGGGAAGGTCGGCCACCACCCGGCCCAGCCGCATGACCACGATCCGGTCCGCGACCTCCAGCACCCTCGGCAGGTCGTGCGAGATGAGGACCACGCCGAGGCCGCGGTCGCGGGTCGCCCTGATGGTCTCGATCACCATCTGCGACTGCCGGGCGCCGAGCGCCGCCGTCGGCTCGTCCATGATCACCAGACGTCCCGCGCGGGAGACGGCGCGGGCGACCGCGACAACCTGGCGCTGTCCTCCGGACAGGTCGCCGACGGGCAGGGTCACGTCCTGGAGGGTGGTGATGCCGAGACTGTCCATGAGCTCCCAGGCGCGCTCGCGCATCGCCTTCTTGTCCAGGAGGCCGAGCCGTCCCAGCAGGCCGGGACGGCGCAGCTCACAGGAGAGGAACAGGTTCTCGGCCACCGACAGGTCGGGAGCCATCGCCAGGCCCTGGTAGACCGTGGCGATGCCGTGCTCCATCGCGGCCTTGATCGACCCGAGCGGCATCGGGCGGTCGTCCACCCTCACCTCGCCGGCGTCCGGCAGGTGGGCGCCGGAGATGCAGGAGATCAGCGTGCTCTTGCCGGCGCCGTTGTCGCCGACGAGGGCGACCACCTCCCCGGCGTGGACGGTGAGCTCACCGTGCCGCAGCGCCTGCACGTGGCCGAAGGACTTGGCGAGCCCGGTGGCCCGCAGCACCGGAGGTTGCCGGTCGGTCATCGGTCATTCCTCCGCGGCGCGGGGATGGGTCTGGGACAGCGATCGCAGGTGGTCCAGCACCTCGGCCTCGGGCAGCACGTCGCCGTAGCGGGCGTCGATGTCGAAGAGGTTGGCGGCGTGCGCGGAGGGGCTCCGGTCGCCGACCGCCTCACGCGGGACGATGACGTGGAAACCCCGGTTGAACGCGCTCTCGGCGGTCGCCCGGATGCAGCCGCTGGTGCTGCACCCCACCACGATCACCGTGTCGGCCTTGGCGGAGATCAGCATCGCGTCCACGTACGTGCCGAAGAACGCCGAGGCGCGCGGCTTGACGACGAGCGGCTCCTCCGGACGGCGGCCCATCTCCGGCCGGAGCGTTACCCGCTCCGTGCCGTGCAGCATCAGCTCGCTGTGCGGCGTCTTGCGGCGGACCACCTCGCCGATCTCGGCCAGGCTCGGGTCCCACGCCATGGTGGTGAAGATGATCGGCAGGCCCGCGCGGCGGCCCTCCTCCAGGATGCGGACGATGCTGTCGGACACCGCCGACAGGTCCGAGCCGATCCGCTCCTCCGGATCGGCCCAGGCCCCGGCCATGTCGATCACGAGGATCGCCGGCCGCTCGCCCCATCCGACGCGCCCGGCGAAGCCGGCGGCCTCGTAGAAGGCGCGCAGGTCCGCGTTCTCCAGGCTGTGCGCGTACGTCTCGTTGACAGTGGTCACTCGAACCTCCTCGCGGGCGGCTCTCGCCCGTGGGCCCCGACCCTGCCACCCACGGAAAGTGTGTGTCAATAGCGACACATCAAATGAGCTGTTCTGCGGTTTCATGGTCAGGAACATGATTTATGTGTCACAGTTGACACACTCGCGGTGTGAGGGAAAGGATCGGCGATGGACGTCCTGCTGACCGGTGGAGGGGGATTCGCGATGGCCGTCCTGGCGGCCCCGGCCCTTCCGGGAGCAGGTGTCGGCTACTTCGCCTGGGCGTCGCGCAACCCCGCGATGTTCCGGCCCGCGAGCACGCCTCTCCCGCGATGACCGCGGGCCGACCGAAGCCGGATCAGAGCGAAATCAGAGCCAGCCGTGCTCGTCGGCGATGAGCGCGGCCTCGGCGCGGGTGCTCGCTCCCGTCTTGCCGATGGCCGCGGACAGGTGGTTGCGTACGGTCCCGGCGGACAGGTGCAGGCTCCGGGCGATCTCCGCCACGGTGCCGCCCTGCCGGGCCGCGCGCAGGACGTCGCGCTCCCGCGCGGTCAGCGGGCTCGACCCGCTGGCGAGCGACTCGGCGGCCAGGGCGGGATCGACCACCCGCAGGCCCGCGTGGACCCGCCGCACCGTGTCGACCAGGTGCTCGGGCGGCGCGTCCTTCACGACGAAGCCCGAGGCGCCGTTCTCCATCGCACGGGCGAAGTAGCCCGGCCGCCCGAAGGTCGTGCAGATCACCACCCGGCAGGACGGGAGCGCGGCGCGCAGGTCGGCGGTGACCGCCAGCCCGTCCCTGCCGGGCATCTGCACGTCGAGCAACGCCACGTCGGGCCGGCTGCGCCGGGCCGCGTCGACGACCTCCTCACCCGAGCCGACCTGCGCCACCACCTCGATGTCGGGCTCCAGCGCCAGCATCGCCGCCAGCGCGCCGCGTACGAGCGCCTGGTCGTCGGCGAGCAACACCCTGATCACGTGCTTCCCCTGATCATGCGCTCACCCGGATCACGTGCGGCTCGCCCGCAGCCGGAAGCCGCCCGCGGGCAGCGGGCCCGCCTCGATCCGCCCGCCGACGGCACGCAGCCGTTCGGCCAGGCCGGAGAGCCCGTTGCCCGGCTCCGCCGCGTTCCGCCCGGGGCCGTCGTCGCGCACCTCCAGCCAGTCGTCCCCGAGCAGCACCTCGCACCGGGTCGCGCCGCTGTGCCGGATCACGTTGGTGACCCCCTCCCTCAGGACGTACGCGAAGGGCCCGGCCAGTTCGGCCCTGACGTGGTCGGCGGACGGCGGGAGGACGGCGCCGATCCCGGCGGCCCGCAGCGCGGCGCGAGCCCCCGCCAGCTCGGCCGCGAGGGACGGCCGGCGGCGGCCCGACACGGTAAGGCGCACCTCGCCGTGCGCCTGCCGGGACAGCCGCTCGACGTCGCGCAACTCGGCCAGCGCGCGTTCCGGGTCGCCGCCGCTCTCCAGCACCCGGCGGGCCAGGCCGCTCTTCACGGTTATCGTGGTGAGGCTGTGGCCGCGCACGTCGTGGAGGTCCCTGGCCAGCCGGTCGCGCTCCGCCGCGGCGGCCAGCGCCGCGATCTCCTCGTGGGCCTGGCCGAGCTGGACGACGAGCCGGATCAGCAGCGTCACGGCCACCGGGATCACGATCCCGGGGACGAGCCCGCCCACGTGCCCCCAGTCGACGGGACCGAGGGACACCTGGAGAGCCAGGGTCACCAGCCCGAGCAGCACGCTCCAGCGCGCCGGGAGCAGCCAGACCGCCACGACGAGCGCGAAGCCGAACACGCCCGTGTGGCCGAGGCGGAGCGGGCCGTCGCGCAGCAGGGCCGCCACGACCGCCAGCGCGAACAGCGTTCCGACGAGCGGGATCCGCCGCCGGGGCGGCAGGCGGACCCCGCCGACCATGGCGCCGAGCCAGCCCGCCGCGTACAGGAGCGTGACGGCTCCGAGCGCGACGCGCGCCGCCGGGGCCTCCGGCCAGACCCGGCCCGGCCCCAGCGACTCCCACAGCAGCCAGAGCAGGACGAGCGACAGCACGGCGACGCCACGGATGCGGGCCGCACGGGAGACCGGCCGGGCCGGGGTCCACATCGGCCAGGCCGAACGCCCCCATACGCCCTGATCGCCCTGATCGCCCACGTCGGTCAACCCTAGGCCTGAGCGGCGCCGTGGCGATACCGGACGGCCACGGCGGCGCCGAGCACGAGCGCGTACGACGTCAGCACCAGCGCGGCCCGCCAGGTGTCACCGCCCAGGGTGGTGGCGTGCCCGACCCGCGCGAGCCAGTAACTCGGCAGGACCCTGGCCACCGTCGCGAGCGCCCCCGGGAACGTGCTCACCGGGATGAACAGCCCGCCGACGAAGCTGAGCAGCAGCACCACCGCCCCCTGGTACGCCTGCAGGTTCCGGGCGGTCGCGAGCTGGCCGATCAGCAGGCCGAGCAGGGCGAACGGCACCGTGCCCGCCCACACGCCGAGCACGGCCGACACCCACCCGCCGGGAGACAGGTGCACCCCGCCGGCGAGCGCGGCGACGAGCGACACGCCCGCCACCGGCGGCAGCGCCACGACCATCGCGACCGACCCCTTGGCCAGCAGATAGCCGCCGCCGCTGAGCGGGGTGAGCCGCAACTGGCGCTGCCAGCCGATGTCGCGCTCCACCGCCGTGCGAGCACCCGTGTCGAGTGCCGCCTTCATCGCCCCGAACGCCGCGACACCGCCCATGACGTACGACGCGGGAGCCCCGCGGTCGGCGAAACGGTCGGCCATCAGCAGGTACAGCCCCACCGGCAGGGCGACCGCGAACAGCAGGAACTTCGCGTCCCGCAGCGTCCGCCTGATCTCGAACGCGAGATACCCGGTCATCGCGCGGCCTCCGTCTCCTCGGCCGGTGCCCCGGTCTGCGCTCCGGTCGGCGTTCCGGTGAGGCGCAGGAACGCGTCCTCCAGGCCCAGCGCGCCGACCTCGACGTCCCGGGCGTCCGGATGGCGGGCCAGCAGTTCCCGCACGACCAGGTCGGAGTCGACGCAGCGCAGTTCGGTCCTGCCCTCGCGGACGTGCACCGCCGTCACGCCGGGGAGCGTGCCCAGGTCCTCGGCGCGGGCGCCGGGCACGACGGCGGTCACCGTACGGCCGGACACCTCGGCCATGACCGCCGGCACCGGGCCGTCCGCCACGATCCGGCCCGCGTTCATCAGCACGACCCGGTCCGCGTACGCCTCGGCCTCCTCCAGGTAGTGCGTGGAGAACAGCACGGTGCGGCCGGTTCCGGTGAACGCGTGCATCGACCGCCAGAACTCCCGCCGGGCCGTGACGTCCATCGCCGCCGTCGGCTCGTCGAGCACCAGCAGGTCCGGGCCGGACACCAGCGCCATGGCGAACCGGACCCGCTGCCGCTGGCCGCCGGACAGCCGCGCGGCCCGCCGGTCGGCGAGGTCCGCCACCCCGGCACGGCGCAGCGCCTCCTCGACGGGTGGCGGTGTCCGGTGGAGGGACGCGATCAGCGTCACGGTCTCCCCCACGGTCACGTCGTCGAGCAGCGCACCCTCCTGCGGCATCACGCCGATCACGCCGCTTCGCACCGCCTCGCGGGGAGACGCGCCGAACACGGCGATCTGCCCGGCGTCCGGACGGACCAGCCCGACGATCATGTCGATCGTGGTGGACTTGCCCGCGCCGTTGGGGCCGAGCAGGGCCACCACCTCTCCTGGACCCACGACCAGGTCGATCCCGTCGACCGCGCGGGTCCCGCCGTACGCCTTCGCGCGGGTCCCGCCGTACGCCTTGCACAGCCCCGCGACCGACAGTGCGGGGGCGCCGTGATGAAGGTTCATACGGCGAGCCTCCACCGCCGCCCCGGCGCGTACCTCCGCCGTCTGTCACGACCCGGCCACGACAGATGTCACGACCGGCCGCGCCTGCCCCGGACCTCGCACCGTCCGATCGCTAGATCGGATCTAGCGCCCGGGTGACCGGGATCTGGCGCCTCCTCCGTGAAGGACTGAACGGAACGGAGACGACAGATCATGCGGGACCGCACGACGGACCTGGCGATAGAGACATCGGGCCTGGTCAAGATATTCGGCAAGAACCGAGCCGTGGACGGGCTCGACCTGAGGGTGCCCGCGGGCACCGTGTACGGCGTGCTCGGCCCCAACGGGGCGGGCAAGACGACCGCGGTCAAGATGCTGGCGACCCTGCTGCGCCCGGACGGCGGCGAGGCGAGGGTCTTCGGCCACGACGTGCTGCGCGAACCCGACGCCGTACGCGCCCGGGTGAGCCTGACCGGCCAGTACGCCTCGGTGGACGAGGAGATGACCGGCACGGAGAACCTCGTCCTGCTCGGCCGGCTGCTCGGTCACCGGAAGGCCGCGGCCAGGGACCGGGCCGCGCTGCTGCTGGAGGCCTTCGGGCTGACCGACGCGGCGGCCCGGCAGGTCAAGACCTACTCGGGCGGCATGCGCAGGAGGCTGGACATCGCGGCCAGCATCCTCAACACGCCCGACCTGCTGTTCCTGGACGAGCCCACGACCGGCTTGGACCCACGCAGCCGCAACCAGGTCTGGGACATCGTCCGGATCGTGGTCGCCCACGGCACGACCGTGCTGCTCACCACGCAGTATCTCGACGAGGCCGACCGGCTGGCCGGGCGCATCGCGGTCGTCGACCACGGCCGGGTGATCGCCGAGGGCACCCCCGGTGAGCTGAAGTCGTCCGTAGGCGCGGGCATGGTCCACGTACGGCTGCGCGATCCCGCGCAGCGGCCGGCGGCCGAGCGCGTGCTGGCCGGGGAACTGGGCACCGCCGTCCATCTGGAGGCCGATCCCGTGGCGCTGACCGCCCGCGTCGCGGCGGGGGACGCGGACGCGGGCGCCGAGCGGGCCTCCCGCGCCCTCGGGTCGCTGGCCGCGGCCGGAATCGTCGTCGACGACTTCTCCCTCGGCCAGCCCAGCCTCGACGAGGCGTTCCTCGCGCTGACCGGCGCGCCCGCCGGGGAACGCGCCGAGGAGCACGGCGGAGAACGCGGTGGGGAACGCGCCGGGAAACGCGCCGGGGACCACGGCTCCGCTCCGGCGGACCGGCCCGCCGCCGGACCCGGCAGGCCCGCCGGGCACGGGTCGCACGGGTCGCACGAGACCCACGAGACGCACCACGACACGCACGAGACGTACGAGACGCGGGAGACGACGGTATGAGCGCCACGACGACCGAGACCGGCACGTCCTTCGTTCCCGCGGCCGAGACGCTGGGCGCGGTCCTGGCCCCGGGGGCACGCCCACCGCGCCCCGGCGCCCTGTCGGCCTCGATGACCTTCGGCTGGCGGGCGATGCTGAAGATCAAGCACGTGCCCGAGCAGCTCTTCGACGTCACCGCGTTCCCGATCATGATGACGCTGATGTTCACCTACCTGTTCGGCGGCGCGCTCGCGGGCTCGCCGACCGAGTACCTGCAGTTCCTGCTGCCGGGCATCATGGTGACGAGCGTCGTGATGATCACGATGTACACCGGGGTCGAGGTCAACAAGGACATCGAGAAGGGCGTCTTCGACCGCTTCCGCACGCTGCCGATCTGGCGGCCGTCCACGATGGTCGGCTACCTGCTGGGCGACATGTTCCGCTACACGATGGCGGCGACGGTCATCCTCGTGGTCGGCCTGGTGCTGGGCTTCCGCCCGCAGGGCGGCGTCGTCGGGGTCGTGGCCGCGATCGCCCTGCTGGTGGCCTTCTCGTTCGCGTTCTCGTGGGTCTGGACGATGTTCGGCCTGCTGCTGCGCAGCGAGAAGTCGGTGATGGGCATCAGCATGCTGGTGCTCTTCCCGCTGACCTTCCTCAGCAACGTCTACGTCGACCCGGAGACGATGCCGGGCTGGCTGCAGGCGTTCGTGGGCGTCAATCCCATCTCGCACCTGGTCACCGCGGCCCGCTCGCTGATGGCGGGCGCTGCCGACACCGGGGAGATCACCTGGGTGCTGGTCAGCGGCGCGGTGTGTGTCGCGGTCTTCGGCGCGCTGACCATGCGCCTGTACAACCGCAGGTGAGACGGAGGGTCACAGCCGCCAGGCGATCTCGTGATCGGGCTGGTACCGGCAGGTCGCTCCGGTGGAGACGGCGCCGCGCAGATGGGCGGCCAGCGCGGGGTGGAGCCCGTCGAGCTTGCGCAGGACGTCGCGGATCCGGGCGGTGACGGCCTTGCGGGCGCGTTCGGCCTCGTCGCCGAGGCGGCGGTCGCGCCCGCCGAGGCCCGAGGCGGCGCGCAGTTCCGCCAGCAGCGCGGCCCGCTCCCGGTCGAACTCCGCCGCCCTGCCGTCGTCGCCCCGCTCGACGGCCCGGTCGATCTCCTCGTCGAGCAGGGTGAGCCGGTGCCGGTAACGGGCCTTGGCCTCCTCGTCGAGGACGGCGTCGCCGCCCAGCCGCCGGGCGGCGACGACGATCCGGCCGCCCTCGGGGGCGAGCAGCAGTACGGCGGGCAGGTCGGCCCCCGGGTGGCTCAGCAGCCTGTGGAGGTCGCGCAGGCCCTTGGCGTCGGGCAGGCGCACGGTGCGGTCCGCGAACGTCAGCGTCCAGACCGCGCCGTCCCGCCGGAACTCGTCGCCGACGCCGGGCACGGGACCGGGCGTACCGTCCCGCGCACCACCCGACGTACGGCCGGGTGAGCGGGCGGACGGGGACGCGCGCCGCCTCGCCCGGCGGGCGCGCTCCACGACGTGCCGCATGCCGAGCCGGTCCGCTTCGTTCTCCACGTCGGCCAGCAGCTTGCCGGCCGACTCCGCGTCGTCCGGACGGCCCCGGGCCAGCAGCGCCTCCGCGAGATGCGCCCGCGCCTCGACCGACCAGGGGCGGGCGAGGAGGAGGTCGGCGGACCGCCGGGCGGCGGTGAACCCCTCGATCGCCTCGTCCCACCGCTCCTGCGCCGCGTCGACGAGGGCGCGCCAGAAGACCATCGGGCCGCCGATGTCCCAGCCGTACATCGAGACCGCCCAGATGCCGGCGTACGGGTCGAGATCTGCCCGGGCCTTGTCGCACAGCCGCGGATCGCGCGACCACGCCGCGATCATGGCCTGGAACCGCAGCCACAGGGGCCGGGCCGAGCGCGGGCACGGCTCTCCCCCGGCCGTCGCGTCGCGATAGTGACGCAGCGCGGCGCCGCCGTCGCCGCGCAGCAGCGCGGTCATCCCCTCCAGCAGCCCCGGACAGGGATGCCGGCTCCGGCGCAGCACGCGGTGCACCTCGTCGAGGTCGTCGAACCTGCCCTGGAGCAGCCGTACGGCCCAGCGGTGGTGATGCAGCATGTAACCGAACTGGTCGTGCCCGTGCTGCCAGGTGAACCCGGTGAGCTCGTCGAGCACGCTCTCCGCCTCGCCGAAGTCGCCGGTGAGCGCGGCGATGATGCTCCGGTCGGCGAGCGTGGCCATGTCCATGCGGGGCAGGTCGCTCCGGCGGCCGAGCACGACGAACTCCCGGAACTGGGCGAGATATCCCGGGTCGCCCTGTTCGAGGAGCGCCACCCAGCGCAGGGCGGCGGCGACGCTCTCCATCTCCACGTCGGCCGTGCGCCGGGCCAGCGCCTGCACCTCGCCGGTGAGCTCCGCCCGCTGCGCCGCCGTGCCCGGGCCCCAGATCGCGGCGTGATAGGCCCACAGGCCGAAGGTCAGCGCCTCGTCGTCCTGGCCGCGCTTGGCCAGCACCACGACCCGCACGGCCAGTTCCCGCGCGAGACGCTCGGGGGAGAGCTCCTCGCCGGGCGCACGGCCTTTCCCGAGCAGCGCGCCGTGCGCCTCCCGCAGCAGGCCGGCGGCGAACCGGTGGCCGTTGCCGCCGGACAGGTCGCCGGCCTCGCCGCAGGCGCCGTGGACGGCCAGCGCCACGCGGGCCAGCAACTCGGGGTCGCCGGCCTCCCAGGCGACGGCGGCCGCCTCCTCGAAGGCCCGCCGCCCGCCCTCGTGGTCGTCGACCTGGACGAGCTCGCGGCCCAGGTCGATCGCGATCACGACCCGCCTGCGCGGCTCGCCGGCCGTTGCGAGCTCCAGCGCCCTGCGGTAGTGCCCGATCGCCTCCTCGACCGCCAGACGGCCCGCGGCGCCACGGGCGGCGGCGAGCAGCCGGTCCACCGCGACGGACACCTCGATCCGCTCTCCCGCGAGGTAGGCGTGCCGGGCCAGGTCCGCGGGCAGGACGTGCTCGGCCAGGCCGGGCGACCCGTCGACGGCCCGGACGACCGCGGCGTGCAGGCGGGGCGCCTCTCCCCCCTCTGGCGACCCGCCCGGCGATCCGTCCGGCGGCTCGTACAGCGACTCGTACAGCGTCTGCCGGACCAGGTCGTGGGCGAACGCGAACGTGTCTCCCCCGTGTTCCACGACGAGGCGGGCGGCCACGGCCTGGTCGAGCAGCCGTTCCAGGTGGGGAACGGGGGTCTCGGCGACGGCGGCCAGCACCTGGCGGTGGAACTCCCGGCCGAGCACCGCGGCGGTGGTGAGCAGGTCGATGACCGGCCGGGGCAGCAGGGACAGCCGGCGCAGCAGGGTGTCGCGGACGCCGGGGGCGATGGCGGTCACGGAGCCGCCGCCGCTCCACAGCCGCGCCGTCTGCTCGACGAAGAACGGGTTGCCGCCGGTGCGCAGGTGCACCTCGGCGACCAGATCGGCGGACGGCTCCCGGCCGGCGGCGCGGGTCATCAGCGCGCCGACCTCCTCCCGTCCCAGCCCGGTGAGCGTGATCGTCGCCGCCCGCGCCGTCAGCGGCAGCACGAGAGGGCGCAGCGGATGATCCGGCGACTCCACCTCGACGTCACGGTAGGTGCCGACCAGCAGCACCCGCTCGAACCAGGTGTGCTGCGCCGCGAACTCCAGCAGCCGGAGCGTCGCGGGATCGGCCCAGTGCAGGTCTTCGAGGACGACCACGAGGGGACGGCTCTGCGAGACCGACACCAGGGCGCTGGTCACCGCGTCGTACAGCCGGAAGCCGTCGGCCGCGTCGGCCCCCGGCGACTCTCCCAGCAGGGCGGACAGGCCGGCGCCCCCGGCCTCCTCGGCCGCAGCCCACTCCCCCGGCGCGGCGCAGCGCCGCAGCCCGCGAAGGACCTGCACCCAGGGCCAGTAGCCCGGCGCGCTGTCGGAGTCCCAGCACGACCCGCCGAGCACGAGGGCGCCCAGGCGCCTGGCCTCCTCCGCCACGCTGGCGACGAGCGTGGTCTTGCCGATGCCGGCCTCACCGGCGACCAGCACCAGGCCGCCGTGGCTGGCGACCGCCCGTCCGATCTCGGCACGCAGCAGCGCGGCAGGATGCTCCCTGCCGAGCAGTCCGGTGATCGCGCCATCGATTCGCATGCCGCTCCGAAGGTATCCGCCCGCTCCGACAATTCACGGCCGCCGGGGATCTCTCGCCGTACGGTACCGCGTCTCCTCGGCCGTAGGGCGTCGCGGACGCTCAGGCGAAGAACTCCGTCAGGATGCGCGCCAGTGCGGCCGGCCGCTGCAGCACCGCGTGGTCCTCCCCGGGCATCACCCGCAGTTCGGCGCCCGGGAGGGCCGCCGCGACGGCCTCCGTCGCCTTCGCGAGGCCGGGCGAGGTCTGGTCGCCGTAGACCGCCAGCACCGGCACGCCGACCCCGGCGACCCGCTCGTGCGGCCTCCCCTGCCAGGGCGCGGTGACCAGCACGTCGTACGGCAGGCTGGGGGCCTTGTCCGCCATGAACGCCCACCCCTCGCCGGCCTTCATCCCGGCGACCGCCCCGGCAGGGACGCCGACCGCCTCACGGAGGAACAGTTCGGTCGCGCCGTCGCGGTCCCCGGCCGCGACCAGCTCCCTGAGCCGGTCGTATATGTCGGCCGCCGGCCTCGGCTGGTCCTCGTCGGCGTGGTACGGCGGTTCGTAGACGGCGACCCGGTCGATCGGCAGCCCGCGCCCGGCCGCCTCCAGCACCAGGACGGCGCCGGAGGAGTGGCCGAACACCGAGGCCCGGCCGCCCGCGTGCGCGATGACGGCCGCCAGGTCGGCGACCTCGTTGGCCACCTGGTAGTCCTCGCTCCTGTCGTCGCTGGCCCCCCGGCCGCGCCGGTCGTAGGTCAGCACGGTGAACGCCGGTGCGAGTTCGGCGGCGAGCGCGGCCACGGTCGAGCGGTCGTTGAACGCGCCGCCGACCAGGATGACCGGCGCGCCCCGGCCGATCGTGTCGACGGCGAGGGTGGTGCCGTCCTCCGAAGTGATGGTCTGGGTCATGTCTGCCGGCCTTTCGGGTTGGCTCACGGTCGGGCTCAGGAGTGGGGCTTACGGCCGGGTGAAGGTGACGTGCGTGACGCCGCTGGGAGTGGACACCGACTCGACGCGGAAGCGCTTCTCGAGTTCCTCCAGCCCGTCCCACAGTCGTTCGCCGCGGCCCAGGACGATCGGGACGACGGCGACGTGCATGTGGTCGACCAGGTCCGCGGCCAGGAACTGGCGGACGGTGCTCGGCCCGCCGCCGATGCGCACGTCGAGGCCGCCCGCCGCCTCGCGGGCCTGACGCAGCGCCTCCTCGGGGGTGGCGTCGACGAAGTGGAAGGTGGTGCCCCCTTCCATCTCCACGGAGGGCCGGGGGTGGTGGGTCAGGACGAAGACCGGCGTGTGGAACGGCGGGTTCGGCCCCCACCAGCCGTTCCAGTCGTGGTTCTCCCACGGGCCCCGCTGCGGCCCGAACTTGTTGCGGCCCATGATCTCCGCCCCGATGCCCGTGTCCCACGTGCGGACTATGGCGTCCTCGACCCCGGTGCTCCCGCCGGTCTTCCCCTGCATGGCCTGGAAGGTCCGCGTCTCGAAGAACCACTCGTGCAGGCGTTCGCCCGCGTGGCCGAACGGCTCGTCGAGGCTCTGCCCCTCGCCGGTGGCGAAGCCGTCCAGGGAGACGGCGAAGTTGTGCACCCTGACACGTGACATGGTTGATCTCCCGACCTCCAGAGGTGATTGCGGATTGCAATCACTAAGAAGGAGCGTAGACTGGGTGATTGTAAAACGCAACCAGTTGGAGGTCGGCGATGCGAGACGAGCCCCGGTCGGGCTGCCCGATCAACGGATCGGTGGAGGCGCTCGGAGACAGGTGGAGCCTCATCGTGCTGCGCGACGTGATCTTCGGTGGGCGCCGGCACTTCCGCGACCTGCTCGCCAACTCCATGGAGGGGATCGCGTCGAACATCCTCAGCAGCCGCCTCAAGGCCCTCGTCGCCAAGGGGCTCCTGACCCACGAGGAGGCGGGGCGCGGACGACGGGGGACCTACAGTCTCACCGAGGCGGGCATCCAGACGGTCCCGATCATGGTCGCGCTCGGCTCCTGGGGCCTGCGCCATCTCCCGACGACACCGGCGCTGGCCATCCGGGCACGGTTGCTGGAGGAAGGCGGCCCGCCCCTGTGGGAGGACCTGATGGACGAGCTGCGCGAGGCGCACCTGGGCATCCCCCGCCCCGACCCCGATCGCCCCCGCGCGTCCCAGCTCCTCCAGGACGCGTACGAACGGGTCCTGGCGACGTCATCGACAATGGAAACATGACATCCGAAGTCGTCGAACTCAGTCATGTGGTCCGGCACGGCATGATCACCTATCCGGGCCTGCCCGCACCGGAGATCACCGATCACCTGGCGCGCGAGGACTCCCGGGGCCGTTACGCCCCCGGCGTCGAGTTCCAGATCGGCCGCATCGCGATGGTGGCGAACACCGGCACGTACCTCGACACTCCGTTCCACCGGCTCGCGGAGGGCGAGGACCTGGCCCAGATCGACCTGTCCCGGCTGGTCGACGTCCCCGGTCTGCTGATCGACGTCTCCGGCTCCCCCCGGCGCGGCATCGGTGTCGACGCGTTCGAGGGCCACGACGTCAGGGGGCGCGCGGTCCTGCTGCGTACGGGCTGGGACCGGCACTGGGACAGCCCGGCCTACGGCGACCCGGAGCATCCCTTCCTGACGGCGGACGCGGCCGCCCTGCTCGCCGACCGGCAACCGGCCGTCGTCGGCATCGACAGTGTCAACATCGACGACATGGCCGACGGGCTCCGCCCGGCCCATACCGCCCTGCTCACCGCGGGCGTTCCGATCATCGAGCACATGCGCGGACTGGAACGGCTGCCGCAGACCGGGTTCCGGCTCCACGCGGCGCCCGTCGCCGTGTCCGGCATGGGCACCTTCCCCGTCCGGGCGTACGCCCTCGTCCCCTGACCGCCTCACACGTACACGGGACTCGCCCGAGGTCAACGACGCCGTCGCAAGGACTTCCGGATGGCTGTCGAGCGACACACCATACCGGTCGCCAACAGCGAACGGGACGATCGGGCAAAAATCTCCACTGACCGGGACCGATCGAGAGAAACGGCCGCCCTGTAAGAGCGTGTTTGAGAAGGGTCGATAACGGTCTGCGCATCTCGCCGCTGTGACCACCGTCGGATCGCGATCATGACTGTGTGCCCCGCGAGCGTCGCTACCCCTCCGATCTGACCGACGCCCAATGGG